>JALGSS010000029.1 GCA_029821745.1 Candidatus Zipacnadia bacterium | reverse complement strand
GAATGCGGGGCGCGTCTGGAGCAGAAGCTTGGTCTCATCATCGATGGCGAGACCGGTGCAGTCGGCGGTCAGTCCGGCGCGGATGCGCGCGGCGATGCGGCTGCCGAGGTCACGCCCCTGGGGCGTCGCGCCGATGAGGACAATCTCCGGCATGTACGTCGTGATGAGCCGGCTCATGGCGTCGCTGTAGGGGCCGGTGCGATACTGCGCCAGCACCTCGTCCTCAGCGAGATAGACCCGGTCCGCACCATGCTTCGCGGCCTCGAGGGCAAGGGAGACGTCGGTGTCGAGGTCGGCGGCGAGCCGCTGGGCTTCGCCCAGAAGCTCGAGGGTCACGTCGGCCAGATGGCCGTCATGGACCTCAGCCAGGACCCAGATGCCGCGGTAAGCGGCCTTGTCCACGGCCTCCTGCTCTGCTTCCTCCGGCGCCTTGGTCTCTTCCTCTTCCTCATACACGATCGCGTCGAAGGGACACGCCTTGACGCAAGCCTTGCACATCACGCACTTGTCGAGATCAATATAAATGGTCATAGCGACCCCTGTAAGCTGAGTTTACCCGGCGGGCCTGTCCCCGCTCGGTTCATGGACCGTTCCGGATCGGCTACAGGACCTTGTCTTCCCGCAGCTTCCCGATGAGCGTCTTCACGACGTCGGGAATCTCGCCCTCGAGCTTCTCCGCCTTGTGGTCGCGCCTGGGGGCGAACACTTCGACCACGTTCGTGGGTGATCCGGTGAGTCCGCAGCGCTCCACGTCCGCGTCAATGTCGCCGACGCACAGTAGCGGGATCTCGGTCTTCCGGGCGCGCATGACGCCCTTGAGGCCCGCGTGGCGCGGATCGTTGATCTGCTTGACCACGGTGAGAAGACATGGCATCGGCGCTTCGACAATCTCGAAACGGTCGTCGAGCAGCCGCTTGACCCGGACCTTGTCCCCATCCACCTCGATGTCGATGGCGTAGGTGATCTGCGGGATGTCGAGCTGCTCGGCGAGGCCCGGAGGCACCTGCGCCGTGTCACCGTCAAAGGCCTGCTTCCCGGCGATGATCAGGTCGAAGTCGCCGATGTGGCGAACGCCCTGCGCGAGCGCGTAGCTGGTCGCAAGGGTGTCGCTGCCGGCGAACTCGCGGTCGCACAGCAAGAAGGCCTTGTGCGCACCCATCGCGATGGCCTGCTTGAGCGCTTCCTCGGCTTGGGGCGGGCCCATCGTGACGATCGTCACCTCGCCACCGTGCTCTTCCACGAGCTGCAGGGCGGCCTCGATGGCGTTCTCATCGAAGGGATTGATGATGCTGGGCACTCCCTCGCGGATGAGCGTGCCGGTCTCGGGGTCGATCCGGACTTCAGTTGTATCGGGCACCTGCTTGATGCAGACGATGATGTTCATAGTTGCCGCCTTTGTTCGGTGTCCTGCGTCCTCGAGCGTCGGGAAGCCGGCGCCGGCTCGCGCGACGCCTACTTGCTGATGGCTTCGCGCAGCAAGGCGTGCGCAATGACGCCGCGCTGGATCTCGGACGTCCCCTCGACGATCTCGAAGAGCTTGGCCTCGCGCATGTACCGCTCGACCGGGTACTCGGTGGTGTAACCGTGGCCACCGTGGATCTGCACTGCCTTCGAGCAGACGCGAGAGCAGACTTCGGAGCCGTAGACCTTGGCCATGGCTGCCTGCTTGCTGAAAGGCATGCCCTGATCCTTCATCCATGCAGCCTGGTAGGACAGCAGGCGGGCGGCCTCAATCTCGGTCGCCATGTCGGCCAGGTGGAACTGGATGGCCTGGAACTCGCTGATCTTGCGCCCGAACTGTTCGCGCAGAAGGGAGTACTGGACCGCCGCGTCGTAGGCGGCCTGAGCAAGGCCGACAGCGCCGATGGCCATGCCGATGCGACCCACGTCGAGGAGATCCATCGTGACGCGAAAGCCGCGACCCTCTTTGTGCAGCAGGTTCTCGGCGGGGATTTCGCAGTCCTCGAAGATGAGCTCCATATTGGACAGGGAGTTGTAGGCCATCTTCTTCTCGTCCTTGCCGAACGAAAAGCCGGGACAGCCTTTCTCGACGATGAAGGCGGACAAACCGCGCGTGCCTCTCCGGGGGTTCGTGTTGGCGACGACCACGTAGATCTCGGCGTCTCCACCATTGGTGATGAAGATCTTGGTGCCGTTGAGGACGTACTTGTCGCCCTTCTTCTCGGCTCTCATCTGAACTGATCCTGCGTCAGAGCCCACGTTCGGCTCGGTCAGGCCCATGGCGCCGATGGCTTCACCGGTCGTCAAGGGCTTGAGGTATTTCTCTTTCTGCTCGTCGGTGCCGAAGACCATGATCGGGTAAAGCGCGAGCATGTGAGCGGCATAGACTGCGCCGGTGGTCGTGCAGGCGGCGCTGAGCATCTCACCGATGACGCCCCACTCGAAGAAGCCAAGGCCCATCCCGCCATACTCTTCCGCGACGGGGACCCCAAACAGGTCGCATTCGCGCATGACGTCGATATTGGCCCACGGGTACTCCCCGGATGCGTCGACCTCGTCCGCGGTTTCCTTGAAATCAGCGCAGATCTCGGCAACCGCGTCAAAGATCTCCTTCTGGTCCTGCGAGAACTCGAAGTTCATGGCGGGCTCCTCTCTGGGACTTCCTATCAATCGGGTCCTGTAAAGGGTGCTGTCCGATGGGTCCGAGTCGAAGGTGCGCGTGTCCGCGTTACTACACCCAACGGAAGACGGCGGCGGCGAGGCTGAACCCGGCGCCGAATGCCACCATCAGGATGTGGTCTCCGGGAGCGATACCCTTCTCGCACTTGTGCTCGTGCAGGGCGATCCCCAGAGACGCTGCGGACGTGTTCCCGTACTTGTCGAGGTTGATGACCATCTTCTCATAGGGTATGTCGAGGCGTCGGTGCGCGGCGTCCATAATCCGGATGTTGGCCTGATGCATGACGCACAGATCGACATCATCAAATTCCAGGCCTGCCTTCTCCATGGTCTGTCCCACGATCTCCGGGATGCCCCGCACGGCGAGTTTGAAGACCTCATGTCCGTCCATATGCAGGCGGTCCTTGTGATCGGCCAACAACTCCGGCGTCATGGGCGTGCGGCTACCCCCAGCAGGGATGGTGAGCAAGTGGGCGGCGTCGCCCTGAGTATCCATCGCAAAGGACAGCAGTCCCTGTCCGGGGTCGCACGGCTCCAGCACGGCGGCACAGGCCCCATCGCCGAACAAGACGCAGGTGCTGCGGTCGGTCCAGTTGGTCACGCGGGTGAGGGCTTCGGCAGCAACAACGAGCACACGCTCGCAGGAGCCGCTCTGGATAAACTGGCTGCCCGTCGCGAGAGCCTGAACCCAACCGGTGCATCCGGACATCAGATCATAGGTGCCTGCGCCACGCACCCCGAGTTTCGCCTGAAGCAGGCTGGCGGTTGCCGGGAAGGGCACGTCCGGGGTAACACTTGCCACGATGATAAGATCGATGTCGTCGGCGGGGATGTCCGCGTCCTCGAGAGCGAGGAGTGTGGCCTCATAGGCGAGGTCCGAAGTGGCCTGATCCTCCGCGAGCATTCGCCGCTCACGAATGCCCGTGTGCTCCACGATCCATTGGTCACTCGTATCGACGATGTCGCACAGGTCTTGGTTTGTGAGGACTCTCTGTGGCACATAGGCCCCGAGCCCCGCGATGCAGGCACCACGAATCTCCATAATGGTCAACAGTCCTTATGTCGGGGGTGGCTCTACTCGCAGAAAACGGTGGGGTCCGTCGCCCGCGGGCTCCCGGCGATATCCGCCTGGGAGGGTGCCCCGCAAGGACAGCCCGCCACCGTGTTGTCTCCTCTGCGCGTCGGTCGGCGTGTGTGACGCGTCGCGCGCCGGTGCCGACCGCGCCCCATTACCAACGCGTTCATGCAAATGCTGTTTCCTGCAGGAACAGTTGCTCGCACGCCTCGCGCAGGTGTTCCACGAAGCGGCCATCAACAGAACGCTCTGCCACGAGCAAGGCATTCCTGATGGCATTTGCGTCGGACTTGCCGTGCCCGACAACACAGATTCCGTTCACTCCGAGCAACAGTGCCCCACCACACGTTCCATAGTCATACAACTGGCGCGTGCGGAGGAAGACGCCACGCATCAGGAAAGCTCCAGCGCGAGCCATCAGGCTGCTCTTGATGCCCTCCTTGAACGTGCGCATCAGCGTTCCCGCGATGCCTTCCGCCACCTTGAGCAAGACGTTCCCAACGAAGCCATCGCAGACGACGACATCAACGACGTCGTCGGTGAAAATCTGGTCTCCCTCGACATTGCCGATGAAGTTCACAGGGGAAGCTTCGAGAAGACGCATCGCTGCCTGGGACAAGTCGTTGCCCTTATGCGCCTCGGTGCCGATGCTCAGGATGCCCACTCGCGGGTTCTTCAGCTTCAGGGCGTACTCCGCGTAGGTGCTGCCCATGATCCCGAACTGCTGCAGGTACTCCGGCTTGCAGTCGGCGTTGGCGCCGGCATCGAGCACGATGCGCTGGCCATGCGGTGTGGGCATGAAGAAGGCGATCGCCGGTCTGGCAATACCCGGGATCGTCTTGAGCCGGGTGTGGCAAAGCGCCATGTAGGCGCCGCTGTTGCCGGCTGAGACGCATGCTTGCGCCTCGCCGGTTCGGACCATCTCAACAGTCTGCGCAACGGAAGAGTCCGGCTTGCCGCGCAACGCCACCCGTGGGCTGTCCTCCATCTCGACGACTTCGCTCGCCGGGCGGACAATCAAATGACTGGCCGCCTTGGTCGCAGCGATCAGGGCACGGATCGGCTCTTCGCTGCCGACCAGAGCGACCTGAGTTCCCGAATCCAGTTCACGCGTGGCGAGAATTGCACCCTTCACGACCTCTTCAGGTGCGCAGTCCCCACCCATGGCATCAAGGGCAATGATCATGCAGAACTCCTGTGCGACCCAATAGATCCAGCACGCAGCCGACTAGCCGCGGTGCCGGACCGGACGACCGTCCACTATGCGTTCTCGCGCTTGCGTTCCTCTTCCTTGACCGTATGATCCACTTTGCGGCCCTGGTAGTACCCGCACTTGTGGCACGCATTGTGGGTCAGGATCATCGCTTGACAGTGGCTGCACTGAGTCAGCGACGGCAGCGCAACCTTGTGGTGCGTCCGGCGCTTCCGCGTCCGGGTGTTCGAGTGTCGTCGTTTCGGTAGTGCCATGCTTCATTCTCCCGTCGTACCAAGCCCCGATTGTCGAGAACTGGCTCTAAGTGGGGTCTCGGAGAAGGGCTGAGGCGCCCCGGGCTTAACAAGCACGACACAGCCCCGGTGCCTCACGGCACACCGGGTCGCTGCAGTGCTCCAGATCACCCGTTGTTAAGCCCGCCCCGATTCCCTTCTGCGAAACCTTCCGGCAAATGACGCCCCTATGTGTTGAGAGACTGCTACTGATCCAGCAAGCTCCGTAGTCCCGCCCATCGCTCGTCGACCTGCTCTTCATCGCATGAGCATGACCCCTCGTTGCGGTTCTGCCCACAATGGGGGCACAGACCCCGGCAGTCAGGGCGACACAGCGATCTGGGGGGGATGTTGACTGCGATGACCTGGCGAACCAGTTCCGACAGGTCCACCGTATCCGCATCCAGGATCGGGATCGGCTCCGCGTCCTCCGCCCCCTCCACCGTTGGCTGATCCACCTGGGCCAGACGGCACTCTTCGTTCACCACGATGTCCAGCTCGACAGGGCGCTTCTCGAGACACCGGTCGCAGGGCAACATCGCAATGACATGCAGCCGTCCCCGCGCCAATATGGTCGAGGCGGCATTGACTAGCTCAATGGTCCCGGTCACCGGCCCGGCGAACTCGACGCCGATGCCTACAGGTACCTCCGAATCGACTCCGCAGGTCGCCCGGCCCTGTGGCTGGGTTAATGTCGACAACGCCCCATACTGCATAATGCAAGATGCGGCTTACGCCGCAGTGGATGATACTTGTAGCGGTAGCGGTAGAATGCGAGTATATTAGAAAGGGTTCTGCCCTGTCAAGGCCGCTTGCTGAGCCCGCTTGCTGAGCCGCTGAGACCGCAATGTCGCGGTGGCCCAGGACATGGGGCACGAGACAAAGGACGTACCTGTCTGCCGTCGGCCGCCGACACCCAGACGTTCGCGCCTCCCCCCGAACCACGCCGTCGCTACACAGCGTTCATGGTTCGTCAAGACCGGCGTCCTCGGCTCTCGGCGCCGCCGGAACGTTTGATGACGTCTTGGCGTTTTGATATACTAGTAGACACACGACCAACCGTGTGAGATCTCACGGCGGCAACGACACCGTGGACCGAAACGGGCCGGCGACCGTGTGCGGTACCGCGACACCATGAGTGAACGCGGATCTCCCCCCGCAAGTTCCGAGCGATGCGCGGCGGCAGTTGCCAGCGCGTTTTCTGTGTGCGTGTGTGCTTGCGCGGACAACACTCCGGTTAGGATAAGGCGGCGAATGAGACTAGTTATCACCCTATTGTGCACGGCGTCCCTTTGGGCGGCTATCGGCACCTCGGCCGCGCCCCCTGCTGCCGGCGGCCAGACGACAGCGGAGCCGGTAACGCTCACGCTGGACGGAGACAAGGTCACCTACAGCGCGGACAAGAAGCACGTGATACTGTCGGGCAATGTCCGCATACGCGTCCAGGCATCGACGTACGTGACCGGAGAGGCCATCATTGAGGCCGACCAGGTCGAGGCCGATCTCGACCGCGGAATCATCAGCGTCCCCGAGGGCGCAACAGTCCTCGCCGGCCCAGGTCTGCTCGTGGGCGATTCACTGCTATTCGACGCCCAGAAGAACGAGTTCACGATCAATGACGCCCGGGGCTACATCGCCGGCCCCATCCCGGATGGGCACGAGTGCGAGCACCCGCCTGTCCTGTATTTCCAAGGCTCGCGCATCCAGAAGCGCGGCCGCGTGACGAATCTGCACGGTGGGAGAGCCACCGGCTGTCCGAGGGACAACCCACACTACTACCTCAAGGCGAAGCGGATCAAGTTCGACGAGAGCCGGGGCGCCTTGATCGTGTATGGCGCCAAGCTGCGCTTCCACGGGGTGACGATCCCCCTGGTGCCCTGGGCCAAGTTCGGGTTCAACGAGACGACCCAAGGCAAGGGCTACAAGTTCGAAATGCCAGGGTACAGCAGCCGGGAAGGTTTCTACATCCCGGGCTGGTACCGGCTGACCGACTTCAGCAACCCGCTGAACTCATCCATCTGGTTCCGGATCACCTCGAAGCGCGGCATCACGGGCACCGCCTGGGCGAAGCGCTCCTGGGGCTCGTGGGACATGCATGCGCGCGTCTCACGCAAGGCGCTGATGGCGGACGACATCACCGACCAACTAAGCCTCGACCGGCTTCCCCAGGTCTCGTTCACGAAGCACGTGCGGCCGAGGGAAAACACGGACACCGCACTCACCCTCGATCTCGACTTCGGCCGGTTCAGAGAGACCTGGGAGGACCAGCCGCCCAACGAACCCAGGCGGCCCACAGAAGAGGCTAACAGGGCGTTGATCGAGCTTGAGTACGTGGCCAACGCCACTCAGCAGGCGAACAAGCTCGGCGACTGGTACGGCCTGCGCGGAAGTGTCAGCACCTACTCGTCGGGCCCGACATACCGCGATCTGGAGCTGTTTGCCGGGGTGGGCGACAAGCTGTCGAGTGACTTGGACGCTCATCTGACATTGCGTCACCACTTCGTCGGCGGCTCGACGCCCTTTATGTTCGACGATGTCGATATCAAGACCGAACTGGAATCCGGAGCTACGTGGCGGGTCTCGGATCGCTGGGGCCTCGACGCCTGGAGCCGATTCGATCTCGATCAGGCCGACATGCGAGACTACATGGTGACTGCCAGCTACCGGGCCGACTGCCTGACGTGGAGCGTCTATTACAGGGACGTGGGCAACAGCGTCGGGTTCCGCCTCGACTTGACCGGACTCACGGGCGGCACGCGCCCGATGCAGAAGAGATCATCTCTCGAGAAAGAGATGGAACACCGGGGCCTCACAGTGAAGCCCTTTGTCAGCCGCCCGGGGAGTATCAAGATCCAAGGCCGGGGCTACAAGACGCCCGCGCCGGAGAAGCCCGGCTCCGACGAGCCCGCCGGCGAGAAGGAGATGTGATGGGAATGGGCTCGGTTCTCAGTGCGATCGCCAGGCTCTTCGACCCTAATACCAAGATCCTGAAGCGGATGTACCGCGAAGTACAGAGGATCAACGCCATCGAGCCGGAGATGCAGGCGCTGAAGGATGAGGATTTCCCGGTGAAGACCGAGGAATTCCGGCAGCGTCTGCAGGCAGGCGAGACGGTGGACGACTTGCTGCCGGAGTCCTTCGCGCTGACCCGAGAGGCGGCGTTCAGAGTACTGGGCGAGCGACCCTTCGACGTGCAGTTGATCGGGGGAATGGTCATGCACGAGGGGCGCATCGCCGAGATGAAGACGGGTGAGGGCAAGACCCTGACGGCGACACTGCCTTTGGTCCTCAACGCGCTTTCCGGCCATGGCGCCCATCTCGTCACGACCAATGACTTCCTGGTGCGCTGGCAGGCCCAGTGGATGGGCCAGGTCTATAACTTCCTCGGCCTGACCGTGGGGAACATCCAGCATGACATGGCGCCCCAGCAGCGGATCGAGATGTACGACCGCGACATTACGTATGTCGAGAACAGCGAACTGGGCTTCGACTACCTGCGGGACAACATGGCCGGACATCCCGAACACCTGTGCCTGCCGAAGCTGCACTACGCGATCATCGACGAGGTTGACAGTATTCTCGTTGACGAAGCCCGGACGCCGCTGATCATCTCCGGGCGCCCGCGGCAGACCGTCCAGTTCTACGAGGGCATTGATCGCGTTATCGACCGCCTGCGCCCCTCGACGAACCAGGATGAGAAGGAAGAGACGCCCAACGGCGACTACATCGTCGAGGAGAAGTTCCACCAAGCGGCCCTGACCGAGGCCGGACAGGAAAAAGTCGAGAGGATGCTGGGGATCGACAACCTGTCCGATCCCGAGTTTCTCGACATCGCGCACCACGTCAACTCGTCCCTGAAGGCTCATACGTTGTACAAGCGCGACGTGCATTACGTGGTCCAGGACGGCGAGGTCATCATCGTCGACGAGTTCACCGGCCACCCGCAGCCCGGGCGCCGCTACTCCGACGGCCTGCACCAGGCCATCGAGGCGAAGGAACACGTGCGCGTCGAGGAGGCCCGCCAGACCGTCGCGACGATCACATACCAGAACTTCTTCCGCCTGTACGACAAGCTTGCGGGTATGACCGGCACGGCTAAGACGGAAGAGGGCGAGTTCATCCGCATCTACGACATGTCGGTGGTGGTCATCCCGACGAACCGCCCGATCGCGCGCGCCGATCACCCCGATGTCGTCTTCAAGACCTCCGAGGCCCGCTACCGAGCGGTCATCGACGACATCCTCTCGACCCATGTCAGGGAGCAGCCGTCATTGGTAGGCACGCGGTCGGTCGAGGTCAGCGAATACATGAGCAGGCGCCTGGCCTCAGACCACCTGCAGGCGCACCTGCTGGTTTCTTTGTGCATCCACCGAATCTACGAGCACCCGGACATCAAGCTCGACAAGGAAGACCGCCAGCAATATCTCGATACCCTTCGTCCTCCGCTGGAGGACCTCAGCCGGCATGATCTGCGGCCAATCGCAAAGGCCCTTGGCGTGGACATGAAGCCGACGGCCGAGACGAACATCGACGAGTACCTGAGCAACATGCAGATCGTCACCGAGGACACGCCTCCCGACAAGAAGCGGCTATACCAGGAACGACTGCGTGCAGCCCTCGAGAAGGGCGTGCCCCACAATGTCCTGAACGCCAAGGCCGAGAACCTGCAGAAGGAAGGCGAAACCATCGCCCAGGCCGGGCGGCCCGGCGCGGTGACCGTCGCCACGAACATGGCCGGCCGTGGTGTGGACATCGTCTTGGGCGGACGTCCCGAGGACGAATCGGTCAAGTTCGACCCGGAGATGCAGGAGAAGGTCCGGCAAGTCGGCGGCCTGGCTATCATCGGCACGGAGCGGCACGAGAGTCGCCGCATCGACAACCAGCTCCGCGGTCGCTCAGGCCGTCAGGGCGACCCCGGCAGCTCGCGGTTCTACGTCTCTCTCGAAGACGAGCTGATGCGCCTGTTCGGCCCAGAGCGCTTCGGCTTCCTGATGAAGCAGTGGCCCGAGGAGGAGGCCATCGAGCACAAGATGGTCACCCGCAGTATCGAGCGCGCGCAAGAGAAGGTCGAGATGCGCAACTTCGATATGCGGAAGAATACCCTCCGCTACGACGATGTCATGAACAAGCAGCGTGAGGTCATCTACGGTGACCGCCGCCGGGTGCTGATGGGCGAGGATATCTCCCAGAGCGTCCTGAACATGGTCCGCCGCATCGTGCGGTCGCTGGTGGACACCTACGCGAGCACGGAAATCCACGCGGACGACCGGGACATCGACAGCCTGTATGCGGCCGTTGTCGAGGCGGTGCCGGGCATCGAGGAGCGCATCAGCATCGATGATGTCTGGGATTTGAACGGCCCGGATCTTGCAGAGGACCTGTGTGATGAGGCTGTCGCGCTGTACAAGTCCCGCGAGGAACTGTTCGGCGCCGAAATCATGCGCGAGATCGAGCGCAGTTGGCTGCTGCGCATCATTGATCAGCGATGGATGCAGCACCTGCAGGAGATGGACTACCTGCGCGACAGCGTGCATCTGCGCGCCTACGGGCAGCTTGATCCACTCCTGCAATACCAGAAGGAAGCCTTCGACTACTTCGATGCCCTCCTCGATCACATCGCTCGAGACATGACGCGGGCGATCCTGACCACGGAAGTCGTTGTCGAGCAGAAGGGGGTCGAAGTCCAGGACATGGAGGAGGGGACCCCGATGACCGAGGCGGCCGAGGAGCACGGGGGCCGCTCGCGAACCGTGGTCAAAGGGGATGAGCCCGGGCGCAATGACCCGTGCCCGTGCGGCAGCGGCAAGAAATACAAGAAGTGCTGCATGCTCAAGGAACAGGTGCGGTAGTGCCCGCTGTGATGACCATGGCTCGGGGGCTCCCTCCGGCCGGCCCGCTGATGCTCGTATTCGCCGCCCAGGTGGCGCGTCCGTTTTCGTCGTACACAGACAGGAGGCCTTCGTTGTGCTCATAGAACTGCGTGATGAGATAGCCCGACTGAGCGCCACGCTTGATGAAGTGGGGGATCGTCTTTGACCTGGCCCAGCGCCAGAGTCAACTGCAAGAGCTGGAGAAGGTAACGGAACAGCCCGGCTTCTGGGACAACCACGACAACGCCCAGAAGCACATGCAGAAGATCACGCAGGCTAAGGGATTCGTTGACCCGTGGCTTGCCTTGCGCGCCAGACTCGACGATCTGGACGCACTCGCCGAGCTCGCCCTCGAGGAGGAGGACGAGAGTATGAGCGAGGAGCTGGCGCAGGAATTGCAGGAAGCCGGCGACGCATTGGTCGAGGTCGAGCTCGCCACAGTTCTGAGCGGCAAGTACGACCAAAGCAACGCAATCCTGACGATCACCGCGGGCGCAGGCGGCACGGAGGCCTGCGACTGGGCGGAAATGCTCCTGCGGATGTACGCGTTCTGGGCGGAGAACTACCGGCAGTTCAAGTTCGATGTGGTGTCATACGTGGAAGGTGAAAGCGCCGGTATCCGTAATGCCACGGCCAAGATCGAGGGCCCGAGCGCCTTCGGGTACATGAAGGCTGAAGTCGGCGTCCATAGACTCGTGCGCATCTCTCCCTTTGACAGCTCCAAGCGCCGTCACACCAGCTTCGCGTCCGTCGACGTAATCCCGGAGTTGCCCGAAGGCGAAGGCGTGCCCATCAAGGAAGAGGATCTGCACATTGACACCTTCCGCTCCAGCGGGGCGGGTGGGCAGCATGTGAACAAGACGGACTCGGCCGTCAGAATCAAGCATATTCCTAGCGGAATCGTGGTACAATGTCAGAACGAACGGTCGCAACACGCTAATCGGCGCACGGCGCTCCAGATTCTTCAGGCCCGCCTGAATGAACTTGAGAGCACCAAGAAGAGTCAAGAACTACAGGGACTGCGAGGCGATAAGGGTGAGATATCCTTCGCCAACCAGATCCGCAGCTATGTGATGCAGCCGTACACGATGGTCAAAGACCATCGGACCGACGTTGAGATGTCGAACGTCGAAGACGTGCTCAACGGGAACATTGACCCGTTCATCCGTGCCTATCTGCAGTGGCTTGCGGGCCAAGGGGGTGAAGGGTGATGAGAACCCTCCACTGGCTTACCGCAGCATTCGTAGTCGGCGTCGTAGCGGCTGTCGTCCTGCCGGGGGCGCTGGCGGACGGCAGCACTGCGTCAAAGCTTAGCACAGACAAGATCGACTCGGCCGAGGCGACCTTCGGGGACCTGGCAACCGACGCATTATGCAGCGCGGCTAAGACGACCATCGCGCTGGCGCCGGCAGTTAGCTTCAAGCCGGGCGAAATCCCGGCAGGGCTCGTGACGAAAAAGGCCGTCAGCGGACTCCTGCACGATCCTGAAGAGAAGTGGGCTGTCCTGTTGCTGACCGGTCAGCAGATCCGGGACGCTTTCGAGCGGTCGGTGTCTTCGGCTCCGACGCCGCGCACGTACTTCCTGCAGGTTTCCGGCCTCACGGTCGTGTACGCGCCGCGCGCCCCCAGGGGCCGCAAAGTGAAGTCGATTCGCATCGGCGTCGTGAGCATCAACGAGGCGGAGAGGTACGAAGTCGCCATGCCGCAGAGCCTGGCGGACGGCGGCTCCGGGTACTTCACCATCTTCGGGAACGCCAAGAAGGCGCGTAGCGGCGCCCAGGGCATGGCCGACGTGATCACCAACTACGTGGACAGCCGCGGCCGTGTCAGCTATACGGGCCAAGGGCGAATCGTAGTCAGCGGGTGATCGCCGCGACGGCCCGTTGGTCGCTGTGCCGAAAAAGGAGCAGATAGCCGTGGGGTGCCGATGTCGTGCAATCGGCGGGGCCCCACGGGTAGCCTAGGTGCGACGGAACAGTCCTGCGGCGCCCCGGTCATAGAGATCGGGCACCGGTCTCGCTACCCCGCAGCTATCCAGGTGGTTTCTCAACACAGCCGCCAATCAACCTCGACAGCGTTGGCCTGTATACGGCAGCGCGGGACCATGATTTCGATTCGTGAGCGCCAGGTGGTCTTTCGCTTGGCGCTTGTCTGTTCTGTCGCCGGCCGGCGCTACCCGGTCTTCCGGGCGACATACAGTAGCTGCCGGTGATGGCCGTCGAAGGAGTCTCCCCCGTAGGTGCCATACACACCCAACTCCTCGAATCCCGTCTCGCGCATCAGCCGCCGCAGCTCATCCAGGCCGTACAGGCGGATACACGCTTCATGCACGATGCGGTCCGGGTCGTCGGCAAGCGACCAGCGGCTTGTCATCCGACGTGTGCCGCGATCGTACCGGCAGCGAAGGACCAGGTCGTCCCCGTCCATGGTCGTGACGGGTTGGCAGTACGGGGCATAGAGGATCTGGAATTGGCGATTGCGGGTGTCGAGGAAGAGCCGTCCCCCAGGCTTCAGCACCCGCGCCATTTCCTGCAGAACGCGCACGTTCGCGCCGTCGTCCAGGAAGTAGCCGAAGCTGTTGAACAGGTTCAGCGCCACGTCGAAGCTCCCGTCGGCGAAGGGCAAATTCAGAGCGTCCCCTCGGGTGAGGGAAGCCGGGGCGCCGCAATCATCGAGCAGCGCCTGGGCGAAGTCGAGCATCATCTCCGAGGCGTCCAGGCCCGTCAGGCAGTATCCCTGCCCGGCAAGCCGGACCAGGTGCCGACCGTAGCCGCAGCAGATGTCGGCGATGCGGTCCTCGGGTGTCAGGGACAGCAGTTGCTGCAGGCCGGTGACCTGCAGGTCGGTTTCTTCGTCGCCGGGGAAAAAGGAGAGTTCCAGGGACGCGGTGCTCTCGAAGAACCGGCGCCACCAGTCCTCGGACACGTCTTTTTGCATAGCAGGCTACCACCCGGTGGGCTTGATGCTGAACGTGGTGAGTGCGGCTTCAGGCGGGAGCCAGTCGATGGCGACATGCTCCACCCAGCCCAGGGGAGGGCCTTCACGCAACTTGTTGAGAAACTCGTTGAGGACGTCGCTGGGCCCTTGGGCGACGACCTCGACATTCCCATTCGCCAGATTTCGTACGGTACCCACGAGCTTGAGTCGCACGGCCTCGCGCTGAGCGAAGTATCGGAATCCAACGCCCTGGACTCGGCCCACGGCGACTGCTCGGAAGCGTTTTGTCTGGGGATTGCCCTTCGCCATCGGGAGCTCTTCCTCCCACTCACTCGTCCGCGTCGCCCGCGGGGGGCTTGTCCGCGGGCGCAAGCAATGCCCACGTTGCGAGCCCCGCGCCGACGGCAGCGATGACAGCTAAAGCGAGCAGCCACACAAACACTCTCTGCAGCGCGGGAAGCACCGATGGCGACCCGTCCGGCTCCCCCACAACTGTCTCCTGTGCAACCGTCTTGTCAGGCGCTTCGTCAACAGTGGCGGGCCGCACCTTGACGGGGACTTTGCCGATACCGGATATGCACGCCGAGGCGCCGATTGCGGCGACCACGACCATCAAGAGCCCCACGACAAGAGGCACGCGGCGCACGAGTCCCGCGCGCTGGGCAGTGACGGCATTGATTGTGGCCTGAAAGCGCCGTGGCAAGGTTTCCTTCCACCCTTGTTCGGGGAGGTGACCCGCTCGCAGGCGGGTCACCTGAGTGAGGCGAGTATAGCATAGCCCCGAGCGGAGCGGCAACGACGGAGGTAAACCGTGGCCTGCGCGGGAAATGTGCCCCCGCATTTTCGCTAACAGGAGGCGTCAGCATGTCCCAGCTCGGCATCTGTGTTATCGGCGCGGGAGACCTGGGCACCACCCACGCGCAAAACTGGCTGAAGGTGCCCGACGTGAAGCTCATCAGTGTAGCGGACCCGATTGAGGAGCGTGCGAAGGCGGCCTGCGAGAAGTTCGGCTTCGAGAACTGGTACCCGGACCATCGCCAGGCCTTGGAGCAGCCAGGCATCCATGCAGTGTCGGTCGCGGTGCCTGAGTATGTCCACCGCGAGTGCTCAGAGGCGGCGATGCGCAAGGGCTACAACGTCATCTGCGAGAAGCCGATCAGCCTCACTATCGAGGATGCCGAAGCCATGATCGCGACCCGTGATCGCACGGGCGTCAAACTCACCTTCGGGTTCTGCAAACGCTTCATGGAGCAGGTCCACACGGTGCGCGACCTGGTGCAGGGCGGCAGGATCGGGCGCCCGTGCGTGTACCGGTTTGTCGCCGGGTGGGAGCGCCGGCCCAAGATGTGGATCATGGACAAGCGCTATGGCGGCGGCCCGATCATCGACTTCTGCTGCCACTACTTCGACCAGTGGGGCATCATCTTCGGCGCGAAGCCCGTGCGCGTCATGGCCGCGGGAATGACCTTCTCCGAGGGCGCCGAGGAGCTGCCGGACATCCTCCCCGAGCTCGACACAGCCAACTTCACCGTCGAGTATGACACCGGAGACATCGGCATGATCAGCATCACCTGGGGTCTCCCCCGAGGGGTGCAGACTGCCGGCTTCGAGGATCTCATCGGGCCGGACGGGGCCATCCAGGTGAGTGGCGCCAAGAAAGTGACGCTCAAGACCAAGGACGGCGAGGAGGCCTTCGAGGATCTCGACGCCGATATGCACGCGAAGCAGCTCAACGCCTTCGCCGAATCCATCCGCGAGGGCAAGCCGGTGCCCGCCGGCGCTGAAGACGCGCTGCTGGCCCTGAAGGTCTCTCACGCCGTGCTTGAATCGGTCCGCACGGGCAAGGCCGTTTCCCTGTAGCTTGCGCGACCGGCCATCGACATTCCATTCACGACATCAGGTGACCATGAGACAAGACGCTCTGTTCGATGTGATTGGCCTGGGATGCGTGTGCTGGGATATCGTGGGCACGGTCCGGCAATACCCAGCCATCGACGAGAAAACTGAGTTGCAGCAACTCCTCCAGCAGGGCGGAGGTCAAGCCTCAACGGCGATGGTCGCGGTGGCTCGACTGGGCGGTCGTGCCTGTATCTGCGGCCGCGTATCCGACGACGAGTTCGGGCACAAGAACTTCGCGGAGTTCCAGGCCGAAGGTGTGGACACCGGGTGCCTGGAGGTCCTCCCCGGCGAGACCAGCCAGTTCGCCTTCTGCGTGGCCGAGGAGGGCTCCGGGCACCGGACGATCTTCTGGAAGCATGGTTCCGTTGGGAAGCTGGACCCCGCGTCTCTGGATAGAGCCGCCCTGCTGAACTGCAAGTGCCTGCTGGTGGACGGCCACCACATACACGCAGCGATCCAGGCCGCCCGGTGGGCTCGCCAGGCGGGCATTCCTACCGTGCTGGACATGGAGCGCCCCCAGCCCGACAACCCGGAGCTGCTCGAGAGCTGCGACTACCCGATCTTGCCGGAGGTCTACGCCCGGACGCACAGCGGACTCGACGACCCGATCGAGGCCGGGCGCAAGCTCCACGAGGACCTGGGCCGCCTGGTGATCATCACGCGGGGGGCCGAGGGGGCCATCGCCTTCAAAGACGGGGAGATGCACCACCAACCGGCCTTCCACGTGGACCCGGTCGTCGACACCACCGGCGCGGGCGACGTGTACCACGGAGCCTTCGCGTATGGCTTGACCCTCGGCTACGATCTAGCCGAGAACATGCGGTTTGCCGCTGCGGCCGCAGCCCTTAAGTGCCTGGCCCTCGGCGGCCGCACGGGTATCCCGACATTTGCTGAAGCGCGAGGGCTGATGGCGAGCGCGGGCAAATGAGGGCGCGGTCAGGAACCCTTCCTCGCCCAAACGTGCTACAATATGGGGTAATCCGATACCACAACCACTCGATCAGTCAGCACCGAATCCGTCCGACCATCCAGACGGTCGGAGGGTCGGCTATTTGCACGGAGGGTCGTACACGATGCCCAGCCAGGACGAGAACCGCAACACCGACGAACGCCCATACGACGACGAGAACCCCGAACAGATACTGGACGCGGTCGATATTGAGCCGCAGGAGCCAACGGCGGACCAGCAGATTGAGCAGCTCCAGGCAGACCTCGAGGCGGCGAAGGACGCCCAGTTGAGGACTGCCGCCCAGTTGCAGAATTTCCGCCGCCGCACCCAGGAAGAGCAGCAGCAGCGCATGCTCTATGCGTGCGAAGGCCTGCTTTCCGACCTCGTGTTCGTCATCGACCACTTCGAGATGGCGTGCGAAGCCAGCGACATCAACGAGCACACCCAGGCGGTCTCCAAGGGATACGAGATGATTCTGCAGCAGCTCATCGATGTCGCCATGCGCCACGGCCTGCAACCCATCGATGCCGCGCCGGGGATGTTCTTCGACCCGGAGTACCACGAAGCGCTGGAGCGCGTCGTCACCACCGACCCGTGCGAGGGTACGGTCACGCGGATCATCCGCAAGGGGTACAAGCTCCACGACCGCGTGTTGCGGCCCGTGCAAGTCGCCGTGGCGGTCGCCCCCGAACAGCCCGAGGCGTGATGCCGAACCGTGCAACTGGCGCACAGCATCGGCAGACCCGTGGGAGCGGGCTTGCCCGCGACGCCGTTGCCTTCCCGTCCGCCGTTGGTGGGGCAGACAATCCTGTCTGCCTGCCGTCCGCCATTGGTGGGCCAGATCCCGCTCTGCGGGACAGGTCTATTCTGAAGAGTGGCCAACAATGCAGTTGGTCGTCATCACGTATGGCCGGAAGGTGCTTCCAGATGGACAAGTGGGCCACGGTTGTCGCTGGCGTAGCGATCTATGGTGCTGTTCTGTCGACGATAGTTGCAGTGTGGCAGTGCGTAACGCGCCGGCCACGGCTTAGAGTCACGGCGCGACGCGTGATCACACAGACATCCGAGCCATTCCAGTACCAGTTCACAGCCGCTAACGTAGGGACGCGTACGGTGAAGCTCAACGGAGTGCGCCTTGACTTCGGCGATGGGATGGTCTTCGCGATAATTCCGGGTCCGCTGTCGTCAGCATGGCCCTCCGTTCTTACGGATGGGCAAGACTGCAACATCTTTCTACCCGAAGAAGCCATCCTTTCCACAATCGCAGACCATGGGGAGCCCGTCGCGGTCACTGTTTCTGACGTCACAGGCAGAGCATATCACGCGAAGTGGCGTCTCAAAACGTCGTCATAGCCCCCCGTCGCCGTCTACTGCCGTTGCACACTGGTCCCGCTTCGCGGTGACCAGTGGCACCCTCTACATGCTACCGGGCTCGCCCGCGACGCCGTTGCCTTTTGCCGTGTCCGAGGAAGGGTAAGGCCCACATGCCCACTGGTCTCCACGAAGTGGAACCAGTGCGTATGGATGGCCGATCCAGCACACCGCCGATAGGGCCGGCAGTGTGCCACACTCTCACGTGACTTCGCGGACCACAGACCTTCTGGGTGCGTCTCGTAGCCCGGCCTCTGCACTGGTCCCGCTGTGCGGGACCAGTGCCACCCTTTCATGTAGCTTCGAGAACCATGCATATTGCCCACGGCAACGGCCCGCAGGCTGAAGACCTGCGGCTACGACGGCAACGGCCAATGGCAACGGCCGAAGGCCTCCATGCCCGGCGCTCTCCCCTTCCTGGCAGGAAGGAATCGGGGGTGGGTCGCCATTCCCTCCTTCCTCCCAGGAGGAGTCCCCCAATGCGTCGCCGAAGGACTCGTCATTACCACCGCTGAGATGGATGGAGTGTTCAACATGTCTTCCAGCGCCTTCGAGCCGGTCTCGATCTGCCTCGTGGGAGTATCCAACTTCGCTCAGAGCCATGCCGGGGCGATCGCACAGATGGAGGAAGAGGGCCTTGGGAAACTCACCTGCGCAGTCGTCCGCAGCCCCGAGAAGTACGCGGACGCCGTCGCGGAATACAAGCAGCGCGGGGTGACCGTCTACCACTCCTACGAGGAGATGCTGGCAGCGGAGCAGGGGCAAGTGGAACTCATCACCTTGCCCATCGCCATTCCCGAC
>JALGSS010000534.1 GCA_029821745.1 Candidatus Zipacnadia bacterium | reverse complement strand
GTGGTCGGGATCCGGTCGACGGAGATGGCTCCCGAACGCGGCAGCGACAGGTCCTCGCGGGCTTCGGGCTGGGACCACGAGACGCCCTGGTCCGGCGAGAAGGACTGCCCCATCCAGCCGCTGTAGGTGCGGAACATCATCAGCACGGTGCCGTTCTTCATCTCCACAACATGGGGCTCCTGGGCCTCATGTGGATCGAAGTCGATGTCATTGGCCGACTCGTGCCACGAATACCCGTTGTCATCGGAGTAGAAGACGGTGGCGCAGTAGCCGCTATGGTCCCGGGAGTCGGGCCAGCGCTTCTTGTACTCCGCCGGGGCGAGGATGCGGCCCGTCGACAGCAACCGCAGCTTGTCGTTGTGCATGATGACGTAGCCGGCCTTCGGCGTCAGGAGGAACTGCTCGCTCCACGTCCTGCCCTCATCCCGGCTGCGCTTGTAGTAGTTATGCCCGTAGTACGGGAGCGAGCCGTTGGCGTAGATGTACGACAGCAGGATGTCACCGTTCGCCAGTCGCAGGAAGCTCGGGTGGCAGTAGTAACCCCGCTCGGAAGTCGGGCCGGGGTTCGCCACGAGGGTGAACTCGTCGCTCCAGGTCTTGCCCTTGTCCTCGGATGTGCGTGCCCTAATGCCGCTTTGGGTGTAGCACAAGAGCAGCGTGCCATTCTTGAGCGCGACGACATCGCCGGGCATCCCCCGGGGCCCATATTGCCCCTTCTCCATCTTCACCACGTGCGAATCCTCGAACAGAGCGTCTCCGGATGCGGCGACTGCGATGAGCAGAACCGAGACCATCGCCAGGATGACGTACATGGGTAGCATTCCCTCCGAGGTTGCGCCAGAATCGTGTGGACGCATGGGTGTTCCCTCCAGAATTCACTCTGGTGCGGCACGTCGATATACGAGGACCGGCCGCGGAGCTGCGCGACGCTCCCCGCGAACGCAGCGCATCACTCCTCGCCACTGACGGGACCTTCCCCTTCATCCTCCGCTTCCCCTTCCTCTTCACTCTCTTCGTCGTCTTCATCCTCGTCCTCGAAGAGAGTCTCGTAGCCCTCCCGGAACAGGAAGATCACGACGATGAGGCCAGTCACGGGGTCCGCCCACCAAAGGCCGATCCAATAGTTGAGCCCGAGACCGATTAACAGGGCCGCGGAGAGCCAGGCGCACGCGAGAGTCTCCTTCGAGTCGGCCATCAGGCCACGGCTCCCCAGGGCCTCTCCGGTGCGGTACTTCGCCTTCGCCAGCGCGGGCATGACGACGAGCGAGACCGCCGCGATGATGATCCCGAGCAGGCTGGGTTCGGGCTCCTCGGCGCGGATGAGCTTCCCAGCGGACTCGTAGAGAACGTAGAGACCGAGGATGAAGAAGGTATAGCCCACGAACTTCGCGGCCCGGTTCTCGATCCGCTCCTCTTCCTCCTCGGACACGCGCCCGTGGAGGCTGAAGCGCCAGATCATCACGCCCCCGGACAGGGACTCGATGGCGCTGTCCAGGCCGAAGCCGATCAGGGCGATGCTGCCGGCCAGGGCCCCGGCGAGAATGCACACCAAGCCCTCGATAACGTTGTAGACCACGGTGAAGTACGACAGGAGAAGCGCCTTGCGGTGCAGTCGGGGGTCATTCGCCGGGCTCATGGGGTCCGGACCTCCGTATCACATTGCCGTCTCAGCCACCACGTACGGAGCGGGCCGACGCTTGGCACCGGCCCGCTCTGCACAAATGTGCTGCTAAGTCCGAGGGACCCGCCTTACTCTGACAGCGCCCTGTGGGACTCCTTGAGCTGCTCGATGATCGGGATATTCTGCGGGCACTTCGGCTCGCACTGTCCGCACTCGACGCACGCGTCGGCCTGGAGAAGACCCCGCCTGTTGTCCGGTCCGAGGCGGGCGTAGCTGCTCTTCGCGTGGTCGGTCAGGCCCCAGACGCGGTGCATGTTCATCGCGGCGAAGATCTGCGAGATGCCCACATCGTTGGGACACGGCATGCAGTAGTCGCAGCCCGTGCAGTACAGGTCCGCCAGCTTCTGGTTCTCTATCAAGGCCTTCTCGATGGCCTCCAGCTCTTCAGCGCTGAGGGCCTCTTCCCGGGAAGCCGTGGCACAGTTCTCAACCACCTGATCCATGTCGCTCATGCCGCTGAACGCAAGGCTGACATTGGGGTTGGCCAGTACGAACCGCAGAGCCAACTCCGCCGTGCTGCTGACCGGGATCACGTCCTGGAGCTTGCCGGAACCCATCCCAAGCCTGCCGCCGCCCACGGGCCCCATGACCTCGACACCCATGCCCTTCTCGTGGGCGTGGGCGATCACGTCCTCGTTCTTCCGGTCCAGAAGGTTGTATTGCAGAAGCATGCCCTCGAACACGCCCGTGTCGATGAGCTTCATCATGTTCTCGGGAGTATCGTGGCACGAGAAAACCGTATGGCGGAAGATGCCCTGTTCCTTGGCATCCTGCACGGCCTCAAACACGCCACCGGGCTTGGCGATCCGCTCCCAGGCCTCCCAGGACAGGGCGTGGACGATCTTGAAGAAGTCGATGTAGTCGGTGTCCAGGTTCTTCAGGCAGCGCTCGGTCCGCTCCCACCAGCCGTCCTTGGTGTCATTCTGGAGCGGGTTCTTGGTGGCGAGGTAGACCTTATCCCGGCCGAACTGCTTCGCGGCCCGGCCGACCATGCGCTCGCTCCAGCCGTCGCCGTACCCGTACGCGGTGTCGATGTAGTTGATGCCGAGCTCCAGCCCGTGGACCATGCACTCCACTGCGTAGTCCTCGTCCTTCGGCAGCCGCATCGCGCCGTATCCGAGGGCGGAAACCTGCTTGCCTGTCTTCCCATATTCGCGATATTGCATCCGCTCAACACTCCCCCTGCAAGAGTTCAACTGCCAAACAGTAATCTAGTTACATTTTAACATCTGCAGCGATGTGCCGCAACAGCGCGCGATTGTCAGCGTGTCCTGTCAGGACCCCCGTGACGCCGCCCACTATCGGCCTGCCCAGCAGGTACAGATCTCCGAGCAAGTCAACGATCTTGTGGCGGGCGAACTCCTCGGGCAACGTGGGCTCGGCGGAGTAACGGTCCGGATAGATGACGAGGCAGTTCTCCTCGCTGCCGGCCGGTAGCAGCCCCGCTTCCCTTGCCTGGTCCAACTCCTCGACGGGCGCGAAGGTTCGCGCGGGCGCGAGTTCAGATGCGAATATCTCGGGCGTTGCCCCGGTCGTCACGGACTGCGAACCGATCATGGGATGGTCGTAGTGCAGATGGTACGTGAATGTCGGAGGGGTCCAGGGAAACGCCGACAGTTCCTTGGTGTCGGTCGAAACGCGGTGCCGTTGAGAGACGACCAGTGGCTCCACGGTCTCTTCCAGATCGCGCGTTCCCGCAGTGACGACCAACTCGTGCCAGGGCAGAGCGGAGCCGGACAGCAGCGGGATCTCCGGGCCATCCACTTCCACGACGAGATCGGTGATGGCGTGGACGTGGAGAACGGCCATCAAGTGCTCGAGGAACAGCGTCGCATCCTGCGAACCGGTACCGACGGCCGTGCAGCTTGGCAGGTCGAGGGCGTAGTCCAGGTGCAGAGGCACCCACTTGCCCAGATCGGTGCGGTGTATTCGGAGTCCGTCTCCGGGCCCGGCAGGCAGCAGGCAAACCGTGATATCGCGCCCGCTACGCACCCCAATGCCCGTGATGGGCCCGGCAGGCTGTGACAGCGTCCGTCGGGGAATCGCGCGCGCGCTCATCGAAGCTCCCAAAGGCTGTGGATAATCCGTTTCACCCAGTCGGGCAGGTACGGGTCCGTGAATACGTCGGCGAAGTCGCGAACCGATGAGTACTCGCCGCCCGTGGCGTAGACCCCACTCGCCCCGCCGCCGATGGCGAC
>JALGSS010000533.1 GCA_029821745.1 Candidatus Zipacnadia bacterium | reverse complement strand
GTGGTCTGGGACAAGAACTCCTTCCCGCGCTACCGGTTCTCCATCGACGACAACAGCTTCTGGCTGCGGGACGTGGCCCAGAAGGGCTACGACTCACTCTTCGACTGCTTCTACCTGAAGATGCTCCAGGACCTGAACCGGGAGTACGGGACGAAGTTCACGATCAACATCTACTTCGAGGCCCAGGAGGAGTTCGGGGAGAGCCGGTTCCTCATCACGGACTTCCCCGACAAGTACAAGGGAGAGTTTGAGGCCAACGCGGAGTGGCTGGGGCTCACCTTCCACGCGTACGCGAACCGGCCGGATCGACCGTACCAGTACGCGTCGGTCGAGAAGCTGCTGAGTGACATGGCGATGGTGGAGGAGCAGATCGTGCGCTTCGCCGGGGAGCAGAGCCTGATCCCCGAAACCGTTATCCACTGGGGGATGATCGCGCCCGAGGCCTGGTCGGCCCTCTACGACCACGGCGTCCGGGTGCTGTCAGGTTTCGCGCACCCCACCAGCCGCGGGTTCGACGTGAACTACTGGCTGGACGACGTGCGCTCCGAGTATCTCTGGCGGCATGACGCCCTTAAGGACTTCGACAGCGGGATGGTCTTCTCGCGGTGTGACATCGTCGTCAACAACTCGCCCGTGGATCAGGTCGCGCCGACCCTGGAACCCTTGCTCGATGACCCGAACCACAGGGACATCATGGACCTGTTCACTCACGAGCAGTACTTCTGGCCCTTCTATTCGAACTACATTCCGGACCATGCGGCGCGGATGGACACGGCCATGCGCTGGGTCACTGATCACGGGTACAAGCCCGTTTTCTTCCATGACGGCTTCCTGGGGGCACCCGTCTGAGCCCTCGCGCTGCTTGATTGCAGGGGGCAGAATGGTTAGCATAGACAGTGGCGTCCGGCGTTGCGCTATGCAGTCAATACTCCCACAAGGAGTCCCAGCATGAACAGGCCAACGGCGCATGTGACGGTCAGGAAGGGCTTCACGCTCATCGAACTGCTTGTTGTCATCGCGATCATTGCGATTCTCGCAGCCATTCTGTTTCCAGTATTCGCGAAGGCCCGCGAGAAAGCTCGGCAGACATCTTGTCTGTCGAATCTCAAGCAGATCGGCCTGGCAACGATGATGTACGCACAGGATTACGACGAGGTGATGGTGCCGGGTAATATCATTTACCCGGCGTTCGGGACATACTACTGGCTGGGGGTTCTCCAGCCATACATCAAGAATGGTCAGATCTTCAACTGCCCATCGAACTCGAACAAGTGGACGGGCCCCGGCAGCCAGAGCGGGGGATATGCCTGCAACTTCGTCAGCTACGGCCCTGGCGGGCACACGCCGCCTCTGAGCAACTACGGGCGCGGGGGGTACTACCGCGCCGTGAGCATGGCGGAGTTGACCCATCCTGCTGAGACCATCCTGTTCTTTGACTACTTCAACGGCTACGTCGTGTGCTCGACCTACGACGACCTGACCACCATCCACACCGTACTCGGCACCAGCGCTGCCCACAAGCCGGGCCGCAAGCACAATGAGGGCCGCAACTGGGCGTTCGGCGACGGCCACGCCAAGTGGAACAAGGCGGTCAACCTGCCCTACAACAACTGGTGGTTCTGCGAGGACAATTAGAGCGGCTGTGTCGGGCAACGTGTACTCGCCGTGGGGTGTCGATGTCGCACAACCGGCATGTCCCCACGGATGCGCTTGGCATGGCCGGACAGGCCTGCGGGGCCCCGGTCACTGCACGACGTGACCACCCCGCAGCTAACTGGCTTCTTCAACACAGCCCGGGTCGTTACTCGTCCTGACAGCCCTGCGCGAATCAAACGGGGAACCCGCGCCGATCACGGCCGTGGGTTCCCCGTTATGTTTCGGCCCGTTCAGTCCCCGGTCTGCTGCTCAGATTCCGCCAGGGCCGCCTGCAGCACTTCTCCATATAGCGCCGCGTTGGCCGGGCTGTATGGCAAGGTTTTCGCGGCGCTTGATGCGTAGATCCAGACCCAGTCGTAGGCGTCGAACAATGTCTTGAACATCGGCTGGAAGTCTTGGATTGTCTTCAGCTCGGGGTCATCCCCGGCTCTCTTCTGTATCCAGCTCGTGAGTATGGACACGTCGTGGTAGGGCGAGATCGTCCCCGCGAGGAAGAAGTGGTCCGGGAACTGCTCCAGGGGCGTCGCGTAGTTGGTGTCGCGGTTGCGGATGCGTTCCTTGAGTGCGGCTACATTCGCGTTATAGTAGCCCACCTCCACCTCGCCGCCGCACAGGTACTTGGCGGGGACATCGTGCTCCTTGCAGTAGCGCAGGAAGCCCAGGGCGATGTGGCCCGGCACCGGATACAGCGGACCGTCATAGTCCTCGGCCTTCAGTTGCGCGGGTCTCAGGCGGCTGAACAGGCTCCAGAGGATGCACTGCGGGTACTCCTCCTCGATGATCTTCGCCAGGTCCTCGCCGATTGCCTCGCAGGCCCTGGCCACCTGGCCCACAGTCTCCCCGCGGTGCTCCGCCACGTAGGGCAGACTGTAGGTGCGGTAGTTGTTGTAGGCCTCCAGGTCGATGACGATCCCCGGCGAGCCGAGGTCCTTCGCCATCCGCACGCCCTGTCGCCACAGCTTCATCATGTCCGACCGCGCCCCGGCGGCATCGTCGAGGTCCATGCACTTGATCCGGTCGAAGTACTCCGGCACCTTCGCGTGGGAACTCGCGTGGGATGGCGCGTCGGGCATTCGGGCGATGATGCGGTTGGAGAAGATCCACGGCCAGACATCATACTCGCATGTGTCCTTGAGCATCTTGATCTGGTCTGCGTACGTGTCGTACTCGGCCACGGGATCGGTGTCGTAGCCGCCGACCAGGGCTGACGCCACCCCGGCGTACGGAGTGTCATTGATCACCGCCATCTGTCCGGGCTTCGCGTCGAGAATGTGCGGGGTGTAGAAGGTGATCAGGTTCAGGTACGAGCGCTCGCCGGCCTGCATGATCCGCAGGTAGCGCGTTGTTCGGTCCAGCACGGTACCGTCCGCCCCGACGAGTTCGACCTGCAGCGTCTGACTGCCGGGCGGGAAGCCCTCCAGGGGCACTTCATACGTCGCGCGTTTGCCCTCCAGCGCCACCTCGTGCGTCTGCTTCGGCCCGGCCTCCTGTTCGAGGATCGCCCGCAGCTTGACGCCTTCGGTCGGCCCCTCGACCGCCAGGTAGACGTCGGCGCCCTTGCCGCGCGGGTGCACTCGCGTCGACGCGGTGCACTGCAATACGCGGGGGCTCGTGAGCCGGGCCAAACGCATGTCATCCAGGTAGAAGTTCACCCGGTCTCCATCCCGGTACCAGCCTTCGGCGACGTAGAACCACACGCCCGTTACTTGAGTCCAGTCCCGGTCCTCCGTCAGCGGGACCACCACGGCGTTCCACTCGTTCGCCTTGAGGACGATGTCGTGCCACTCGCCCGGCTTGCCCTCCGGCGTCCCGATGCCGCAGCGGAGAGCCTTCGGCAGAGGCAGCATGGCCTCGGTCTCCGGGTAGACCCACAACTCCAGACGGTCATAGGCGGCCCAGTCCTGGGGCTCGTCGAACAGTCGGGAGATCATCGGCCAGCCCTTCGCGTACTGCACGCCGGGCTTCTCCGTCCAGTCCACGCGGATCATGAAGGCGAGGGACTGCTTGCCCTGTTTGGCGTACTTGGTGCTGGGCGCATAGCCGACCTCGCGCTGCTCCATGTCCGTCGTCGGGTCGCCCTTGATCCAGGCCGATGTATCCTCGAAGTCGTCCACCGGCAGGTACTCGAAGTCCGGCTGGGCGCAGACGGCAGTGCACACCAGCAAGACACTGAACGTGATGATCCTGCAGATTCCGCACATTGCTTGATCGTCTCCCCTCGGCACGT
>JALGSS010000532.1 GCA_029821745.1 Candidatus Zipacnadia bacterium | reverse complement strand
CCCTACGGTGAAGCCATCGCTCCCGACCGGTTCCGCGTCGAGGTGTCAACGAATGGCGAGGAGTTCACTCCCGTTGACCTCCGAGCCACGGGTGACACCGAGTGGGCCTTCAGGCCTGGCGCGTACCGTGCTATCCGCCTGATTTTCAGCGCGCCTGCGGCGGAATTTGTCCCAACCGACGCGCAGCCGCTCCCACCGCCCGAGACCTCGTCCGTCGGCGTGCGTGAGGTGGAGTTCCTGCGGGACGACCTGCCCCGGGAGGCCTCTTTGCCGCGCCCGAAGGACCAGCGTCCCTGCGAGGTGTGGGAGTACAATGTGGGCGCGGACTGGCCGTCTGTTTGCATCGACGCGCGGCCCCAGGAGCACCGGGCGACCGGCTGGCTGATGTGGCTGCACGGGTCGACGGGGTACCTGAATTACGGCGGCGGGCAGTGGAAGGGCGCGATCGTGGACATGGATGACGCCCTCGCCGATCCACCGCCGTTGATCTGGCGAGCGCGAGGCAACGGGGGACCGAACATCACGTGGCCGGGACATGACGGGCCGCTGGCGTCCATCCGCTTCGCCCGGTTCCGCGACGGGGTGGATGACTACGATTACCTGGCTTTGCTTCAAGAACGCGAGCCGAGCCATGCGCTCCTGGAAGACCTGAGAGCGCGGGGCAGATCCGTCACCACGAGCCCCAAAGCCATCGAAGACGCCCGCCTGAGCCTGGCCCGCGCGATTGAGGCGGCGACGCGCTGACCCGAAGCCCATGAGCGAGGACCGGAACCGGAGCGCCGAGGCCGGCATGCCGGTGTGGGCAGGCGCCGAGAAACCGTATCACATGGCTACACCACCCGCGGGAGAGGAGCCGACGATGACCAGGCATGCGCGAAGTGGCTGGTGGTTGTGAATGGTCTGGGGGGGCCGGAGCACGACGGCATCGTGAAGGGCAGTCTCGCGTTCAGTCCGGATGGAAAGCGTATGGGACGTGTTGCCCTGACGCGATCATCCCGCGTGGAAGAAACGGGGTCCGCCTCACCAGTGAATGCCGCGCAGCAGGTATGGCGCACGACGGAGACGAAATGCAGCAGCCGCCGGCCGCAACCAAAGGGCAGGCGAACATAGCTGGGGGGCATCGCGTGAGCGATGAGGCTGCGCACGCCTCGCCGCGGCGCTCGCTCCCTCGCAGCTTCCGAATGACGCTCTCATCTCATGGAGGTATCGCATGTTGATGCTCGTGATCTGTGTGCTCTTGTCGTCGATCTGCTCGCTCGCCGCCGCCCAGCAACCGTGGGCTCCCGACGAGTTCCCGATCAGCTTCTGGTCAGGGCCGCCCGCCGCTCAGAACACTCTTGAAGCCTGGCAGACCGTCAAGGACTGCAATTTCACTTACGCTGGGACTTGCGGGGGCTACACACGGGAGGACAATCTCAAGCGTCTGGACCTGTGCGAGAAGGTCGGCCTGAAGGCCCTCGTGGTCGACCAGCGCCTCTCCTGGACCATGGTGGCTGACGAGAACTGGCAGGATATTGTTCGGCAGGTCGTGGCCGATTACAGTTCCCACCCGGCGTTCTATGGGTACTTCCTGCGGGATGAGCCCAATCACTATCAATTTGATGCGTTGGGTCAGATCAGCCGCGAGTTTGAGGCACAGGACCCCGCGCACCTGCCATACATCAACCTGTTCCCGACGTACGCCAACGTAGCGCAACTCGGAACGCCGACCTACGCGGATCACCTGGACAAGTTCCTGCGAGTATCCACCCCGCGTGTGCTGAGTTACGACCACTATTGCCTGCTCAAGGCAGGCGGCATTCGCCCGGACTACTTCGAGAACCTCGAACTTGTGCGGGAAGCCGGGCTGCGCCACGGGGTCCCGCCCTGGCAGATTATCCTGAGCGTGGCACACCTGTCATACCGCGATCCCACCGAAGCGGAGATGCGGTGGCAGGTCAACACATCCCTGGCTTACGGGATGAAGGGCCTGATGTACTTCACCTATTGGACCAACCGGAGTCGACACGAGGCGGACATGTTCGCGATTGTCGATTGGGAGGGCAAGCCGAAACGGCTTTACCCGATCGTGCAGAAACTCAACGCGGAAGTCCGGACCATCGGGAAGGTGCTCCTGGGCCTGACTTCGACCGGCGTGTACCACACGGGAGATGTCCCCCCCGGCTGCAGGCGGCTGGGCACGGAGTCGATCATCAGGCTGCCCGAGGACGCGCCTCTTATCGTGGGGTACTTCGTGGATGCCGAAGGCGCCGAGTACGCGATGATCGTCAATAGGGACTACGCGGAGCCTGTGGACGTGGAGGCGAAAGTGTTGCCCCACGTGGTCGATGTCACGAATATCCCCGCGAGCGATGCGTCCTCGATTGAGGTCGACGGGCGGACCTTGCGCTTCACCCTTGCTCCGGGCGATGCGCGTCTGCTTCGCCTCCATACAGAGTTTGAGTACCCCGCTGCGCCGGAGATCGCGAGAACCATCGACTTCCAATTCGATCGCCCCGGCGACCCCGAAGGCTGGGCCGGCCACCACGGGTCTCATCTCGTCGGCGTCAAGGACAGCATTCTGAGCCTCGGCCTCAGCTCTCGGGACCCGTTCTTCTCTCGCAGCTTCCTGCGCGTGCCGCCCGACCACTACACGAAGATCAAGATACGGATGCGGATCACCAGCGGCGAGAAGCAGGGCCAGCTTTTCTGGGCGACGGGCGAAGAGCGGGCCTTCAAGGACGACAAGTACATGAACTTCCCGATCGTCCCCGACGGGGAGTGGCATGAGTACGAGATCCCCGTGGGAGAACACGCCAAGTGGAAGGGCCAGGAGATCCGGGCGCTCCGCCTGGACCCGACCACTGGGGGATCGGCGGCGGGTGCGTCCGCCCAGATCGACTGGATCATTGGGGAGTAGCCGGACCGTCCCATCGCCCGAGTCTGGCGTTTCGCGAGCTGCACGCAATATGCCGGACCGCCGTCGTGATTCCATGCGCAGAGAGGATGTAAGACATGGCTGCAATGCCGAATGCACCGGCGGCGTTCGGCTCAGAGAGTTGCGACATCTCGCCGGGCGAGCTTCAGGCCGGCGTTGCGCGAGCGGACATCACCAACTATGAGGCCGGGCCCGTCAACGATCCCTTGTATGCGAAGGCGCTGGTCGTGACGGACGGCGCCACGACGGCCGTGATCGTCACCGTCGACGCTGTCTCCCTCGGCGAGATCGGCCATATCAGCAATGAGTACCTGGGGAATGTGCGGGAGCGGCTACGCAGGAGCCTCGGCATTGAGCCGGGGCATGTCATCATCAACGCCAGCCATTGCCATGGCGTGGTCTGCGCGCAGGTCGAGGACCGGACCGTTGAGGCCGTGACCGCAGCGTGGCAGAAACTGGCGCCCGTGACTGTGGGTGCGGGTCGGGGTCACGAAGACCGCATCATGGAGAATCGCCGCCTCAGGCTGAAGAATGGCCGAGAGGCGGACGTCCGCCACGCCTACTCGCTGGTGCCCGACTGCGAGGTCGAGGCCACCGGGCCAATCGATCCGGAGATCGGGATATTGCGGCTGGATCGGCCCGACGGCCGGACCCTCGCGGTCGTCTATAACTTCGCCTGCCATCCGATTCAGGGCGTTCCGAGCGGGGCCAATACAGCCGACCTCGCGGGCTTCGCCTCCACAGTGATCGAGCGCAACCTGAGCGATGACACCCTCGCCCTGTTCATGCAAGGCTGCGCCGGCGACATCAACCCGGTTCTGTACAAGGATGTGGACCATCCCCGGGACTCCGAGCCCCTGGGGACGATGCTTGGCCTGAGCGCCCTGGAGGCCTTGGGACAGATTCCGAGCGGCGACAACGGCCCACTGGCAGTCATCCACGAGGTGATTGAGCTGCCGCGCGCCGACCTG
>JALGSS010000531.1 GCA_029821745.1 Candidatus Zipacnadia bacterium | reverse complement strand
GGTCGCGCGGCCCGGTGGTGGCTGATGCCCAGCAGCATCACCCACAGGCCGCGGCTCATCTCACGTTGTCCAGCAGCCCCTGCATATTGCGGCCCAGGATAAGCGTCTTGGCGGCTTCAGGGATCTTCGCGGCCATCACCATGCCCAGCCGTTGCCCGGGATCGGAGGCAGGCAAATCGGACCCATACAGGACGCGCTCGGGCCCCATTGCCTCGCAGAGCAGCTCCAGCGTCCCCGCCAGCATTGACGTGGCGGACATGTCGCAGTAGACATTCGGCAGGTCCGCGAGCGTGAGCATGAATGCGGGCACACCGGAGCCGTGGGCCACGATGAAGTTGGCCCCCGGGTAGCGCTGGGCGATCTCGTGGGTGACGTACCCATGGCACAGGATGCTGGCGCCGCGCTCCTGCGCGAACTCCCATGTCGGTCGCAGCGGATCGTCCTCGTCGAGCCAATCCCGGGTTTGTGGGTAGAAGCTGCCTCGCATGTCGATTATCTTGACCCCGCGGAAGCCCAGTTCATCGAAGCAGCGGGTCAACTCCGCTCGCTGGACCTCCTCACCGCCCTCGAAGAAGTTCACATAGCAGACGCCCTCGATTCGGCCGGGATAGCTCCGCATGCAATCGGCCACGAGGTCATTGCCCAGGCGCATCTCCGGGCAGGCGGCGTAGTTGATGCAGAGCCTGTCGAGGCCGATTGCGTCGGCGACTTCCATGATGCCTTCGATGTCCCGCTCGATGGCATGCATGCCGACCCACTGGCCCACGTGGCAGTGGGCGTCTATCACAAAGGTATCACTGAGGGGCTCATCGCTCCCGCACATCTGGACGAAGCGGTCCGCGTGCATCAGTCGGTCACCTCCGCCAGCAGTCGCTCCAGGTTGCCGGATGCGATCATCTGTCGTTCCTCCGCCGGCCGCAACATGCGAGCCACCATAGACATCGTCTGGCCGACCTGGTATGTCGGGTACCGGCTCCCGAAGATAATCTGCCGGGGCCCCAACTGCCGGCACAGCCCTTCGAGTCCCCGCCAGCCCTGGTACCCGGCGGCCTCGACGTGGAAGTTCGGGTACGTCGCCAGCAGGGGATACCAATCACGCTCCCACTGGGTGACCTTGGCGTTGGTGAGGACCACCGGCAGGGCCGTGTATGTCGCGCAGATGTGGGCGAGGTCATTCCAGACCGGGCGCCGGCTTTCCCACTCGATCATCACTGGAATTCGCGCTTCCTGCAGAGCGCCGAGGAGCTCACCGTAGGCCCAGGGCATGTAATCCTGCGAGGAACCCCAAGCGGAGAAGAACAAGCGGGCCAGCTTGACGCCTTCGTCGCGCATCCGGTCGACCAACTGTGGCCCCGGCGGCACTTGACCCGTGTGCTCGTGCATCACTGCCCACGCGGGCCGCAGTCGGTCCTCGTGGCCCGAGAGACGCTGGGTCAGCTCTGCGTTGCCTCTGGCGATGTCCCAGCGGTTGCTCCAGGCATGCCGGACGATGGCCCGGGCGACGCCGAACAGGTCCATCTCTCTGAGCAACTCATCCACGGTGGTGCCATGTCTCGGGTTGTGGTTCGGCACAGACCCGATTCTGGCATTGGCGTCGAAGAACTCAAGGCGCACAGCGGTCAGCTCCTCTCGCATCTCTGCCGGTGGCAACGGGCGCCGGTTTCGGTCACTGCGCCACCGGTAGATTCACCTCGTGGACGTACTTCCCGGCGAACAAGTAGAGCCGGTGCCCTTCGCGCCACGCGCTGATCGCGCCATCGGCTCCGGCCCACTGCACGTGCCCCCGCGGGTCCCGCCTGACCGTCTTGAAATCGGTGGTGTAGCCATAGATGAGCCGTGCATCACCGTCGAAATGGACGCTCTCCTGCCAAGCGACGAGGTACCTGTCTTCGCCGTCATCGCTCTTGCCGAGGTAGCCGATAAATCCGGGTCGGTAGACGCCGTTCCTCCCGCCGCCACCATCATTCTGGTGGATGACCGGATTCTCGTCGGAGTACTCCCACTTCCGCCCGTCGGTGGAGGTCGCGAAGCCGAGCGATGGTGGTTGTCCGTTGCTGGGCGTGCCGCGGATGAAAGCCAGCCACCGACCATCAGGGAGCCGGTGGACGCTATTGTAGGAGGATGCGCCGTTGGCCCACGCCTCGGCGGTTGTGGGCAACACTGGGCGATAGGGCGGAGCTGCCTCGTCAGGGGCATCGGCCCAGATGGTCCACTTGTGGGAGGCCAGGTCGGGCGTGGTGGCGAGGCCGGTCATCTGGAACCCGGGCACGATGCTGCGGGTGTGGTTGAAGTAATGGAAGTACATGAACCACAATTGCTCTTCTTCATTCCACACGACCCACGGGCTGGAGGTGTGGTCCGGATCGTCAGGATGGGAGCTTGCCGCGTGGCAGGCGGGCACCACTTGGTTGTCAGAGCGGCCCGGCACATTGACTTGCTTGGAGTAGGGCCCGGTGAGTGTGTCGGCGACGGCCACGCCGATGCCTGACCTGGGGTCGTGGTGTGCGTAGAACAGGTAGTACTTGCCGTCCGCATTGGGGCCGTGATCGTTTCTCACCACTGAGGGGAAGCCGACGGAATCGCCGCCGCCCGCGGGCCAGCGTGGGTTCTGCCACGTCGAGTGCTCCCAGTCTTCCGTCTGCCACAGGATCTGCGTGGTCGACACGACGTCGAGCGGAAGCGGACCGTCGAGGTCGCTCAGGTCGACCACCTGCAGGTTGCTGTCCAATTCCTGACAGACTCCGGGGACACAGGTCAGCGCCGCCGCCAGTGAGGACAACAGCGACACGGTCGACAGGCGTCCGAATGTGATATGCGCCCCTCCTGGCGCGCGCATCTGCTCCCTCTCCCGTCGTTCGTCAAGGCGCACGGCAGGCCCTCGCCGAGATCGCCTACACCAGCGTGCCAGCCAGGTCACACAAGGACCCGCCGGCATCCGTCGATACCCTACGATGGGAGCTTCGTCCCACTCGGGCACATTTCCTTGCGTCAGAGAGGTTTTTCCGCGACCGAGGCACCAGATCGGTCCTCGCGATGGCAACCTCCTTAATATGCCTCGCGGAGCTTCCATGCAAGTGCATGGCCTATTGCAGGGAGGCAAGTCAGTGGTCTGCGGGGAAGTACGTGCCGCCGTGACTCGCCTAACCGCACCTCTCGCCGCACGAGACTGAATAGGAGTGCCTGACAATGCCACAGACACAGATCGCTGAGACGGAGCACTTCTGGTACCGGCTGCAGCCGGAAGGTGTCTACATCGATTCGCAGCGGGACAACAAGGCCTTCGCGCATGCGGACGGCCGGGTCTTGCTGTCTGAAGACAACGGTCGCACCTGGCCCCACAGCCTTGACTTCCCCAATGCTCACAACATCACGTTCAGTTGCATACTCAGAAACGGGAACGTGGTCTTCGCTACGCGCTCGAAGCTGTACGTCAGCACAGACAACCTGCGGACGTGCGAGCAGATCACGGTGAAGGACGTTGACGGCACCGACTATCTCCCGCACACGCCACAGAACCCGGACTGCCCGGGTTGGTACTTCCACACGATCCCCGGCGTCAACTCGTGGGATGTGAACGGCACAGAGATGCTCGTCTGGGGGAACTACTGCAATGTGCTGGGCGGAGCGACGCCGGTGAACATCTACTACTCCACCGACGGTGGCGAGACTGTGAAGATCGCCTATGCGTTCGGACAGAACCCCTACACACGAGACAACGGCTCTCCGGGCGGCGGCCCCGAGGGCACGCTGCTGGGCAACCCAGACAACCCAATCTGCTGCAGGCACACGCACACGGTGGCCTACAACCCCGCGGAGGACGCCTTCTATTCCTGCACAGGCGACTCCGACAGGCCCGAGGGCTATGAGTGCCACTGGCTCAGAGGGACCTATGACGCGGC
>JALGSS010000028.1 GCA_029821745.1 Candidatus Zipacnadia bacterium | reverse complement strand
TCCGGATCGGAGACATCGGTCCTGTCTGCGGACAAAAGGTGGAAAACGTGTAAAAAGGCTAAAGTCATCACATAAAAGGCCGATATTGACCCTGCACAGTCTCGATCGCGCAGTGGTATGACCACGCCGTCCGTCCGGGGGCGCTGGACGCGGCAGGGACACTGCGCAGTACGCCTCAGCTACAGGGGGAACAGCGCGTATGACATGTGCGGGCAGGGCATTGGTCGTCGATGACGAAGACGCGATTAGACAGGTGGTCGTCCAGATCCTCGCCGACGATGGTCCTCGACCAGAAGCTGCCGGACGCCGACGGAGTAGAATTGCTCCAGACGCTGCGCGATGACGGTTTTAACGGGGCCGCCGTCATCATCACCGGCTATCCGACAGTCCGTAAAGCAACGACTGCTCTGGGCAGTGCAGCCACCGACTACTTGCAGAAGCCCTTTGACACCGATAGGCTTCGGGCGGTCGCCCGGCAGGTGCTAAAGGGCGGAGTCAGCAGGCGTCCGTGGAAGTTCCTGTGGGAGACCATCGAGAAGCGCTATGGTTTCCGCAATGTGCTCAGTCGCGACCCGGATGCCCGACGCTGCTACATCACCGCAGCTCGTGTCGCCGACAGCGTCGCGAGTGTGCTGATCGAGGGCGAGACGGGCACCGGGAAGGAGTATCTGGCCCGGGCCGTCCACTACATGAGCGGGCGCTGTGAGGGGCCATTCGTCGCGGTCAACTGCGGGGCGATCCCCGATAGTCTGCTTGAGAGCGAGATGTTCGGCCACGAGAAGGGCGCTTTCACGTCGGCGACCGCGTTGAAGAAGGGCATTTGCGAGATGGCACACGGCGGTACGCTCTTCCTGGATGAGATCAGTGAGCTGACGCCGGCCGCCCAGGTGAAACTGCTCCGGTTCCTGCAGGAACGCGCGATCACGCGTCTCGGCGGCCTGAAGCCGATCGAGGTGGACGTGCGGGTGATCGGCGCGACGAACCGCGACTTGGTCCAGGGAATGCGGGACAATTCCTTCCGGGAGGACCTGTATTACCGGCTGTCGGTGGTGCCTTTGCGCTTGCCTCCACTTCGCGAACGCCAGGGCGACGTGGTGCTGTTCGCGCGGCACTTCCTCAGGGAGGTGCGTCGCGAAATGGGTCGGGGACCCACGGAGTACTCGCCGGAAGCATTGGCCGTGCTCAAGGCTCATGACTGGTCCGGGAACCTGCGCGAGTTGCACAACGTAGTCCAGCGCAGCGCGCTCATCGCTCCGGGGAACGTTGTCAAGGCGCAGCACATAGAGATCGTGCCGCGGGGCGCTACGGCGCAGGAAGACGAGACTGAGATGCAGCCCCTCGTGTCTCTCGAGGAAGCCGGCCGCATGTACATCCGCCGCGTCCTCACCCACACGAACAACAATAAGTCCGAGGCCTCTCGGATACTCGGGATCTCCCGCCAGACGTTGCGTGCGAAGATCGCGGAGCACGGGCTGGCCGTCTGAGAGCTTGGGGTCGTCGACGGGGCCATGTCATACTGTGACATGGCCCCGTCCTGTCGTGCGCTTGTTCCGGCAAGGCCGACGAACACGCGGGCGCACACACAGACGCTTGCCGGTCCGCGAACGGGGAACCGGCAGCGGGATGGGATAGGGGAGAGCCGGTGTGATGCCTGGCGAAAGAGCCCCGGGCCGGCGGGCCGCGGGGCTCTTTGACATCACCTGGGGCACTGGCGAGAAGCGCAGGTGGGATGCGAGGCGCGCTATCCTGCCGCGACCTCACGGATCGGCTTGAGCACGCTCTGGAGTGCGGTGCGCCAGACTTGGGCAAACCGTTTCGCGAGTTCGATCACCTCATCCAAGGCGGCAAGGTCATCCTTGACGTTCGCCTCGGACAGGCGATTGTACATGTCCGTGTAGGTGCACCGTAGCGCGGCGACGAGGGTGGGATCCTCGGTGTCGTCCAGCGCGCAGGTCAGTTCTGTCAGGATGCGCTGCACGCGTCCGATGCACCGCGACTGGACCTCGAGGTGGCCCTGCTGCATCGCGTCGCGCGCCTCGTGCAAGAGCCGCACGATGCCGTCGAACAGGAGTACAACTGTCTCCTCCGAACTGGCGGTGTCGGCCCTGACTTTCAGGTATGCGGTTTGCGCACTGTAGGTTTGTGCGAGCACGTTGCTTCAGTCCTTTGGTCGTAGGATGCGGGTCCGGGCGCAGAGAGCAAGCGCGATGCCGTACCGAAGGCCGCTCCGGAAGCGGGCATTAGGCTGTCATCCCGCAACGGCGGGATGGACTTGGCATCGACCCCTAGTCGTTGCTCGAGAAGTTGCGCGTCAGGGCTTCGAGTTGGCCCGTCATGTAGTCCTGCAGCACCGATGCTTGGCCCAGTTTGACCTCAAGCTGGATGAAGTCATCCCACGTGTCGGCGATGAATCGCTGCACGCGTTCCTCGACCGTCTCTATGTCATCATCCAGCGCGTCGATGTCGTTCTCCACGCCCTCGATGCCGTAAGCCAGAGAGCCTGCGTCGGTGTCGGTGGCACGCTCGATGTAGTCTGCCAGCCTGCCGGCGGCACCCTTGGTTAGCCAGATCGTTCCCACATCGCCGGCCGCGGTCGCGGTCACCTTCACCTCAAGTCCGGCGGTCGTGGCGTTCGTCGACGCCCCCGTCAGGTACTGCCCTCTGCCGGTAGCGGCTTCGCCGTTGATCGTCCCCACCACATCGACGCCCGTATAGGTCGCGACGTCACCGGCTGTGCTTCCGCCTAGGTCCGTTCCACCGGCGCCATCATCCAGAGAGGAGGACACCTCGATCGAGAAGCTGGACCCGTAATTCTCGTGGGCGATCCCCAACTGGTCGCCGTCGACGGAGGCCTCATAGGGCAGCGTATAGGTCGTGAACCACGCGTTGAGTTGCTCGGCGGCTTCGGACAGTGTCATTCCCGCTGTCAGGGTTATCGGGCGGGACCCGTTGAAGGTGAGGGTCTCAGTCTGAGTGATCCCGCTCGCCAGCGAGGCGGACGCCGCCGCCGCCTGGGCCGCAGGCTGCGTGATGCTCACCTGGTAGCCGCCCGCGCCGCTGTCGGCGGTGTCCGAGGTGCTCCGCACGTAGGCGATCTCGGAGGTGTCGGCCTCGCCGGAGGTCCCGAATAGCCTTGCCACTGCGTTCGGGTCATCCTCGAGAGCGCTACGCAGTGTGGTGGTGTTGAGCGTCAGCGCGCCGCCGGCGGCTGAGCGGATCCCGAGGGACGAGAGCAACGCGGAGTCGCCGCCAGGCACTGTGATCATGCCGGCGATCGAGCCGTGCAGCCCGTTCTCAAGGGTCAGGATCGCTGCCTCGCCGAACATGACGCCGCCGGTGTCGGTGTCCGAGTCGTAGCTCTGGGCGGCCGTCACCATGCCCATAACGCTGTTGTAGGAGCTCACGAAGCTCTGGATGTTCGTTACCACGCTATCGATGTTGGGCTGGACGGCGACGGTGAATGCCTCGCCGGGGCTGGCCTCGAGCAGCTCCATGCTCAGGCCGGTGATGACATCGTCCATGGAATTCGTGCTGCGCGAGACCGTCAAATTGTCGATTGTGACGGTCGCGTCCTGGGCGGCCTGTCTGACGTCAGCAAAGCCCTGCTTGAGCACGCCGAGGGTCTGCAAGACGTTGCCGGCGTCCTCGAGCGCAGGTGTTCCCGTGTCGCCCACGATCTGCAGCCGGTAGGTCGTCTCGTCGTCCACTTCTTCGGACACAACGGTCGCGGTGACCCCGGTGACCGTGCTGTTGATCCGGTCTCGGATGTCATTGAGGGTGTCGGTCTCCAGGTCGATGACGATGTCCTGCCCGCCGATTCGCACGGTTCCCGAGGGGGCTGTCACGAGGCTGAGGCTGTCCGCCACCGCCTGGGCCGGGTTCGTGAAGGCGTCGGACTGCACGCCGTCGGTGATCGCATTCTTGGCAGTCACCGCTCCGTCGAGGAGCCCCAGACCTTCGAGGATCCCGGCCGCGTTCGCGTCCACGAGCTCGACAGCGTTCTCAACGCCACTGGTCGTCGCGCTGAGGATCAGCCGATGGTCATCATCGTCCACGTTCAGGATCGTCGCGGAGACGCCTGCGTCGGCGTCATTGATCGCGTCCCGGAGGGCCAGGAGTGTGTCATCTGACTCGACCGAGACCGTAGTGCCGTTGATCAGGATGTCGCCCGAATAGCCGAGGGCCTCGTCACTGTCGGCGACGGTGCCGGAAGCAACCTTGTGTGCCTGGGCGAGGCTCTCGACGGTGACCTCGTAGGAGCCGATCTGAGCAGTCGTCGTGGCCGCGACCGCGAGCAGGTCTTCGTCGGAGACGGAGGCGGTACGTGGGATGAAATTGCTGGGCGTTGAGAGCGTCTGTGCCGAGACGCGCAACGCAGACAGAGACGCGTTGATCGATTGGTACAGAGTCAACTTGTCCGTGAGCGTGCTCCTCTGCGCCTCCATCCGCTGGATGGGCCGGCGCTGGATCTCCGTCATCTGCTCGATGATGGATGCGGTGTCCAGCCCGGACGCCAGGCCCTGGATGTAGCTGGTCCCAAGAGACATTCATCACACCTGCCTTTCGGCGCGTGCTCGAAGGGCGGCTCCTGCGCTCAAGGTCTTGCCGGACACTGAACCGTCACCGGGCAAAGGGCCTTAAGCCCTCTGCCCGGCGACGGTTCCGGTGAGCGGTCCGGCGAACGTGCACTCGCCGAGCCAGGGGTGGCCCCGCTCACCGGAGTACCCCTGCAGACTACCGGATCAGCGACAGGATGTTCTGGGGCAGGTTGTTGGCCTGCGCGAGGAACGATGTCGCCGATTGGACGAGAATCTGGGACGTCGAGAACTCTGCCATTTCGGCGCCGAAGTCCGTGTCGCGGATAGCGCTCTCAGAGGCGGCGAGGTTCTCGCGGGTCACAGCCAGAGATCGGCCCTGCGACTCCAGTTCGTTGGTCTGGAACGCACCCAGCGAACTGCGAAGCATGGACACCTCGTTGATGGCCTCGCTGAGCACGGTCAGGGCGCTCTGGGCACCGGCCACAGTGGAGATGTCCAGGTTGGCGATACTGCCCGTAGTGCCGAGGTCGGCTGCCTGCATGGAACTGATCGATACGCTGGACGTCTCGCTGGAGGTGAGCCCGACCTGGAAGGACACCGATCCCTGTGTCACATAGGCCACGTCGTCGTGGGTCGTGACGGTGTTCCCGGCAGTGGTCAGCGTGATGGCGTTGCCGCTGGAGTCCTCTAGCGTAAGACCCGAGCCTTGGCTCATCGTGCTCGTAGTCGCGTCGCCCCAGGTGACGATCCCGGCGGCGTCGGTGCCCCACGCCTCGCCAGCAACGCCGCCGTTGATGACATCGGCTGTCTCGGTGAGGACGATGCCGTTGCCTGAGCCGTAGCTGGTCTGCGCCAGGGCGACATGGTCCGTGTCCCACGCAGCCGAAACGCCCGTCTCGTCACTTACGAGGTTGATTGCGTCGATGACATCCTGCACGTCGTTCGCGGCGGCGGTGAAGCTGCCGACGCTGACGCCGTTGATCGTGATCGCACCATCGTTGTCAACTGCCGTGGCGGCTGATGCGTACGTGGTGGTGCCGGCGTGCGCCGCCTTGGTCGCCACAGCGGTGACCTGGACGTCCGCGTACCCGGCTCCGGCGGTACTTGTGAGCTGGATCGCGGCGATGTTGGTTGTATCCAGCAGGTTGGCGCTGGTGCCGGCGCTGCCGTCGAGAAGGCTGATGCCGCTGTACTTCGTGTTCGCGGCGATGGCGTTGATCGTGGTGATGGCCGACTCGACTTGGTTCTGCAGGGACTCTCGCGTGTCCGCGGTGTTGTTGCTCGTGGACGCAGCGTCGAGCGCGAGGTCGTTCATCTGCCGGAGCAGCGAGTTGACCTCCTGCAGCGCTCCCTCAGCCGTCTTCACCAGATTGATGCCCTCGGTGACGTTCTGCTGAACGACGTCGAGACCCGACACGTCCACGCGCAAGGATTCGGACAGTACAAGTCCGGACGGGTCGTCGGCGGCCCGGTTGATGCGCAGACCGGAACTCAGCCGTTCCATGGACTGGGCCACGCGACCGGTGTTCAGGTTGAGGTTTCGCTGGGCGTTCAACGCCATTACGTTCTGATTGATGCGCGTCAGTGACATGTCTTCCATTCCTCCTTGAGTTCCCGGTGCATTGCTGCTCCGGGCTGTGGGACCGGTAGCATCCATGCCGCCGGCTTGGGTTCGGGCGGCCCTATGGGATTGGGTCGCCTTGGTGGCGTCGCGGTGTTGTGGTCACCTCCGGGCCGACGCCTCGTTCACTGTCCTGTTATCGGGGGGCGCGGCGCCTCGCTTGATGCGCGTGACGGATCGGCTGTGTAAACTTTGCCTTGTGGAGTCTGCGTGGCTGCCTCAGGCGTCCGGGCCGCGAGGCGGGCGGCGTGTTTCAGGCCCCGCAACGATGCGCCGTTTGCTCGGACTGCCGCCTCGTTCTCCTGGCGGACAGCGTCGAGCAACTCGCCACGGCTGATCGCCACCTCAGGCGGCGCATCAATCCCCAGGCGAACCTGCCCGCCATGGACGGAGACGATACGGACCCGGATGTCGGGGCCGATGCAGACGTCCTCATCAATCTGTCGCGTTAGAACCAGCATGGTGCTCCCTCCATGGATGAAAACGGGGCCCCTCCGTGGGCCCCGGCGCTTGCTGCGAGCGTGCGTCCGGCCGGACGCGTGGCCTCTCGGGCCCGGATCAGGGCGTGAGCGGTCTGTTGAAGGCGGGCGCCAGCGGGTGTCGCGTCCATTCCACGGGCGCGTCCAGCACAACTTGTTCCGCGGTCATGGTCTCGAAGTCCACGACAAGCGGAGCCACCAGGTTGATCGTTATCTGCGATGGGTCAGGTGCGAGCACGACGACCCCCAGCAGCGCGACGCGCTCGGCAAACCGAGGACCGCTACGGGCCTTGAGGGTTTCGCGCAGTCTTGACGCGTGCTCGGAGAACAGGATATCCAGCGGGGCCACGACGAGCGCGAGGGCCGGGTCATCGACGCACTGGAGCCAGGAGAACGGCTCCTCGTCTGTGTTGGAGACGAGCACGAAGCGATGGGCATCGGTGAAGGGCACGATCCCGTCCCGCATCCGGATCGTGTCGAGTTCGTTGTACTCAATGGTGCCGAAACGGAGCGTGTTGCAGTGGGCGCACATCCTGATGCTCCCTGTTTGGAGATCCTCTCACGGCCCTGGGTGGAGGGCGTGTGGCGAGTTAGCGCGCAAGGTCGAACATGGTGGGCATGGACATAATCCGCGACAGAACACCAAGCAATGACTGGTACGCCGTCTCCGCGGCCGTGTAATCAGTGAGTGCCTGCGCGAGGTCGATGCTCTCGTCCTGCTCAATGAGTTGCTTGCAGGAGAGCGTCGTGTCCTCAAGCGCCGAGCAGTTTGTGTCGATGCGCATCTCCGCCGCGCCCATCTCACCGCGCATCTGCAGGACGTGGTCTCTGAGAATCTGCAGGTCGTCTGTGTGAGCGCGAGCGGCTTCGGTGTCGCCGGCTTCGAGGGCATCCGCGAGGTCCGTGAGCAGTTCGAAGACGTCGCGATCCACGACGGGAACGGCTCTGCCGCCGCCGGTGTCCACATTGAACACGCGGTCGCCGGGGATGCCCGCGGGGCAGCTCCGACCGTTGCCGACGGGCACCGTGAGCTCACCACTGTCACCGAGGTAGGTGACGGCGCCGGCGCTCTCCTCGAAGGGAGGCTGTCGGTCCTGGAAACCGCCGAAAAGGTAGCGGTCCGTGACCTTTGTGTTGGCTGTGGTAATCACTGACTGCATGGCGGCCCGTACGTCAGCCGCCGCCGCGTGGCGGGCTGCCTCAGCATAGCCGGGCTGGGTAGCCTGCATCGCGGCCTCGACCGAGGAGGTCATCGAGTCGGCGATCTGGCCGAGGGCGGCATCAGTTGCCCGACACATGCGTTGGCCCCTCTCGAGGATCCGCCGGCGGGACGTGCAGGCACCAAGCTCGCCGTAGGCTCGTGCGATGGTGAGGGCAGCGGCCGGATCGTCCGAAGGACGATGCACTCGTTTGCCGCTGCTCATCGCGACGGTCAGCTCCCCGAGCTGTTGTTGCTGCCGCGACACGGCTGCGGTGGCGCTTGAGTAGAAGGCGTTGGTCGTGATGCGCACGGGTGATTCACCACTATCGGATTAGGATGCGCAATGGCCGATTCACTGGCCGAGCTGCAGCGTGATGTCGACCAGGCTTAGTGCTGCCTCGACGACGCTTTGGGCAGCGGCATATGCCTGTTGGGCTTCCATCAGCGCCAGGGCTTCTTCGTCGAGGGATACGCTGCTCATGCTGTCACAGCGGGCCTGCAATGCCGTCACGACGCACTCTCTTGCGTCGTGTGTGGCATCGGTGGCACTCACATCACTGCCCACTGTTGCCATGAAATTGGCGTGGATCTGCAAGAGACTGTCGACGGAGCCCGGGGCGGCTTGAGTGCGAAGGGCCTCGATGGCCATGGCCGTCTCGCCGTTGCCGGGTTGGTCAGGGCAGCTTGCAGCAGCGACGCTGTCTGGGTTCCCAGCGATGGCAGGGCTGATCCGGAGAGTGCCCGCGGGACTGGCCAGGTCATAGGTGAAGAAATCGGCTGCGGTGCTGCCGTCGAGCCCGAATCCGCCGGCGTGCACATCGTTGATCGCGTCGGCCATCTGCGCTGCAAACTCGTTAATCTCGGCACGGGCGGCGGCGATCCCGTCTTCCCGAACGGTCAGATAGCCGCCGATCTTGCCGTCCAGTCCGGCGGGCGGCGTCTGTCCCTTGAAGGAGACGGTGTGCAGCGATGGCCAGGCGGGGTCGTCATCCAGCTCGAGTTGCCGGGCATGCGCGTACTCGACGATCGGATGGCCCCCGAGGAGCACGTCGATACTCCCGTTGTCGCGGGGAACGCCCACCGCCCCGCAGAGCGTGGCCATTTGCGTGACGGCTTGTGTGCGCCGGTCCTCGACCTCGAGGGCCTTCCCGGGACCACCGGCCGCTGCTATACGCTCATTGAGGTGCGCGATTTCAGCGGTCAAGCGGTTCACCTGCTGCACGTCCGCCACGAGTTGCTCGTCATTACGCCGCATCACTGAGCGCAAGTCGGCGTCGGCATTGGCTACTGCGTCGCAGAGCGAGTTCGCTCGCGCGAGGGCTACGTTGCGCGGTGCCTGAGAGGCCGGGTCCGCGGCGATCTCGCCGAAGGCGTCGAACAAGGCCCCGAGGGGAGTGAGCAGGCCTTGGCCGTCGGCGCCCGCGATCACAGTCTCGACCTCGAACATCCCCTCTGCCATGACTTCGGCGCTGCCCAGATGTCCGGACTCGACGTTGATCTGTGTCTGCAAGAGGCGGTCGCTCATGCGCTGGACGGTGTCCGCCGACACGCCGGCACCCGTATCGAGACCGAATGAGCCCGTCGCCGTGCCCACGGACGACAAGATCAGGCGGCGGCGCGCGTAGCCTGGTGTGCGGACGTTCGCGACGTTGTGGCTCGCCACCTCAACCGCCGCGCGGTGGGCGAGGAGTGCAGATCGAGCCGTCTGCAAGGCGCGCATACTCACTGCGCCGTGCCTCCCCTCGCGGCAGCCGGGCCCTGGGCGTCATAGGTTGGCTTGTCGGAGCCCCGCAGCGTGGCGAGTAGGGAGCCCGTGTGGAAGCGAAGATCGGCAATGACGTCGATGGTGGCCTTCATCTCGCTCAGCGCGGCCCGCTGGGCCATGTGGAGGCGCAGGTACGCCCGGGAATACTCCGGCGCGGCACCCTCCGCGCCCCCGTCACGCCGGTCCGGTCGGCGGAGAAGCGGAGAGACCGTCGGTCGCGGCACGGCTGGATGCCGGATCCCCTCCGCCAAGTGGCGCAGACCATCGCAGAACTCCTGCGTCTCCTCGAACCGGTGCTCGGAGACTAGGAGTCGGATGGCCCGCAACGAGGCGCAGAGCCGGTTGTAGTCGTTCACCTCAGCCTCAAGGTCCTTCACGAGAGTGGTCTCCACACCCGGTTTGATTTCGTACTTCTCAAGAGCGGCCATACTGCTCACTCCTCCTGAAGGCTTGGCCCGTGGGAGCGCAGGCGGACGCGTGCTGCCTGCACGACGGACCGTGGCGAAGCCGTGCCGGCGGACGCTCGGCGGCGAGGATGCAGGAGCGTTCGCATCTGGGCCCCCGTCCCTGTCATCGGCCTCAAGGCCGGCGTTCTGAAGAGCCACGGCGCGGCATGATCTGCACGCATCCCTCCGCGCCGGGCTACTGGACGCCCTCTTTGGCACGCAGGTCCGGCGCCCCTGAAGACTGGTCGGCTGTTGCCTGCTCAATGATCTGCACAGTTTTCTGCAATTCGCGTGCCAGCATGTCGGCGAGGCCGAGACCACGTGTCCGGCCGATAGTCTGCGCGAGATGCGTGTGGAACATCTCATCCACCACGCTTGAAGCCGCGTCGCTGCCAAACAGTGTGTCGCCGGTGGGGCTGGTCTGGGCGCTGGCGAGCAGTTGCTTGGCGAAGAGAGCTTCGAAGTCTTCGCAGGCCTTCTGGAGACGTGCTGTCGTCTTCCTCAAGGCGGGCAGTGCATCCGGAGCAAGCATCGCGGCAGGCTTCTCGGCGGTCAGGTGCATGGGGGCGCCCCTTCCAGGAGTGTGTCTGGTCTGCGTGCGTTGCCGCGGCTATCCGACGGGTGCGAGGCTAGAGCAACACCAGCTCGGCCTGCAGCGCGTTGGCTGCCTTGAGGGCTTGCAGGATCGCCATCATGTCCCGTGGCTTGACGCCGAGGGAGTTCAGCGCTTCTACGAGATCGCTAAGCTGCGTCTGTGGCTTGACTTCGACCAGGCTGGCCTCGTCTTCAGTCACCGTCAACTCGGTCCTGGGCGTGACGACTGTGCGCGGGCCCGGCAAGGGCGCGGTGGCGCCACGGGGCTTCGCAGCGGGAGGGCTCGCATCGCCCGACGTTTCCACAGGGGCTTCATCCGCGGCCCCGGCGTCCGACGATGACTCGACCGTGGTGTTTGGCGCCAGCACTGTGGTCCCGCCCGAGAATGGGGGCGGCTGAGAGACGTCGAGGCGCCGCGTGACTGTGATCGTGAGATTCCCGTGGGCGATGGCGACGGGCAGGATCCGCACGTCCCCGCCGATGATGATGGTGCCGGTACGCTCATTCACGACGACCCTGGCCGGCGTGTCCCCCACGACCTTCAAGCTCTCGAGATCCGCGATGAAGGCTACGAGATCTTCGCGGCGATCGGCGGGCACCGCGACCTCAATAGCCCCGGCGGCGACGGCTCGTGCCGCGTCGGCCTCGAGGTAAGTGTTGATGGCTTCGCCGATTCGCGTGGCAGTGGTGAAGTCGGGCTGGCGCAAGGTGAAGTGAACGCGGTCGGCGTCGAGGCTGGGCGGAATGGCCTGAACGATTGTTGCACCGTCCACGATCCGCGCCGCGACGGGGTGGCTGCGCTGCACCTTCTGGCCTCCCCCCTTGGCACTGACGGACCCGATGGACACGGGACCCCTGGCGAGGGCGTAGACGTCGCTGTCGTTCCCTCTGAGGGGAGTGGGGAGGAGCACGGCGCCATAGAGGCTGGAGGCATCGCCGACGGAGGCCACCGTCACATCCGTCTTGTCGCCTTCGCGCGCACTGGCCGGAAGCGTGGTCGTTACCACGACGGCAGCCACGTTCTCAGTGGCCAACTCGCCGGCGTCGATCTTCAGATCGAAGTGCTCGAGCATGTTCGCCAGAGCGCGGGCGGTGACCCCGGATTTCTGAGAATCGCCCGTGCCCTCCAGACCGACCACGAGTCCGTAGCCCATCACCGTCTGCCCGGCGGTGCCGGACACGGTGGCGATGTCCTTGATCCGTACTGGCGGCGCTTCGGCCGCCGGCGCTTGCGGGATAACCGCGCACAGTGCCGCCAGTAGAATGATGCCGCGAAGCACGTATCCGCTCTGAGGGTTGTGCTGAAAAACCAAGGATGCATGGCCCCACGGAGCCTGTGAGATGCCTTGCGCGGGGCCCCGTCGCACACGACCAGGCACCCCGTGCCCATGATTGCACTTCCTCGACACAACCTGAGTGGCTGGCATCGGGGCCTCCTGGTATTGGCCATGCTTGACTCGATAGCGGTTGATCGCACGCGCGTGTCCGCAAGGGCCTTAGAAGAACAGGTTGAGCAGCCGTGTGATGATGCCCACCTTGTGGCGGGGCTTGCGCGGGTCGCTGCCCGCCATGTCCACCTGGACATTGGCCAGGTCGTACGAGTAGATCGTGTTGCTTGGCCGGACGTCTTTCGGGCGCACCTCACCGCGCACGCGGACCACTTCCTTGTCCTTGCCGACCGTCACGGTGCGCGTCCCCTCGACCACGAGATTGCCCGGCTTCGTCACCTCGATGATCTGCACGGTCATCCGCGCCGAGACCGTCCCGCTACGGGCCGACGAACCATTGGCCGACGCCGCCGTGTTACCGGCGATCTGCAGCAGGGGGAAGAACTTGAGCTTACCGACGCCGGGGCCAAGGGTGGTGGAGTTGCTTTGCTTCGTGTCCTGGCTTGTTTTCAGGCTCGCGCTACTCGTCTCGACGATCATCAGGTGGAGGGTGTCTCCCACCTTGCACGCTCGCCGGTCACCGTATAGCCCTGTGAAGAGTCCTCCGGTATCGGCGCTTGCGGTCGTGACTGCAGCGAGCAAGGCTACTGCACAGAGCCTGCACATGGCCTGTCTTGCGCGTGTCATAGAGTCACCTCTGCGGTTCTTGGTCCCGTGAGCCGGCCGATCACGACCGACCGGGTCGATGTGACGCGGAATTTCCCTACGTCTCCGACCGCACAATCCTTGACCAGTTCGCCCAGCGTTGCGATGGTGAGGGAGCCCTTGCGGACGACCACGGTCACATCGGTCCCGCGCTTAACGATGGCGGTCGGTTCGGTGGACGAAGGGCGCGGACCGGATCTGTGAATGGGCGTCTGGCCTCGGACTGGTCGCGGTCGGGTGACCCGAACCCGCACAGCGCCTGTGAACTGCACGCCGTCGAGAGTCATGCCCGCTCGCCGCAGGCGCAGTCTGATGTAGCCGCGCGAGACATACTGCGGCGTTCCCGTTGCGGGGGCCGGTAAGAGGTCGAGGCCGCCGAGGGAGTCCACTGCGGCCGGCGGGGTGATCACGGCAACGTCGCCGAGGAGCACTCGGTCGCCGGGAATCTCGACGTCGGCTTTGAGTTCCAGCCCCTGCAGTTCACCGGCGGCCTGCGACGCGATTGCCAGCAGGCCGAGGATGACAGCGAGATAGCGGGTTGGCATGAGATCACCCCTATGCGTAGAGAGCTTGGTGCGGCGGCTTCGGCAGCGGACGGGCGGCCGGAACACGCCCCGCTACTGCTGCACGCGGTTGGCGGTCTGGAGCATGTCGTCGGCGACCTTGATCGCCTGGGAGCTGGCCTCGTAAGCCCGCTGCGCCACGATCATGTTCACCATCTCCTCCACGACCTGGACGTTGGAGAGCTCCAGTGTGCCCTGGGTGATGATGCCCAGGCCGGACATGCCGGGAGTACCCACGGTCGGGTCTCCGGACGCGGCGGTAGCCCGAAGCAGCCCGTGGCCCACGTTGGCGAGCCCTGCGGGATTGGGGAACATCACGAGCTGCATGTTCCCGATGACCGCGGGGTCGGTGCTGCCCGGCTGGAGGACCGCGACTGTGCCGTCGTCCCGGATGGATATCTCCGTCGCGTCGCTGGGGATAGCGATAGGCGGCTCCAGCAAGTAGCCGTCGGAGGTCACGATGTTCCCATCGCTGTCCTGCTTGAGGGCTCCGGACCGCGTGTAGGCGGCCTCGCCCGACGGGAGGTTGACCTGGAAGAACCCGTCGCCCTCAATCGCCAGGTCCAGCGGGTTACCGGTCTGCGCGAGAGCGCCCTGAGCGAAGCTTTTCACCGTCGAGGCGACCCGTGTGCCGAGACCCACCTGGATTCCCGTGGGCAACTGGATGTTCTCGGTGGAGGGGCTGCCCGGCATCCGCAGCGTCTGGTACATGAGGTCCTGGAAATCGACACGTTGGCGCTTGAAGCCCGTCGTGTTCACGTTGGCGAGATTGTGCGCGATGGTGTCGACGTTCAACTGCTGAGCGATCATGCCCGTTGCGGCAGACCACAGTGATCGCATCATGGTTCATCATTCCCCTTGCTTGATGGTGACAGGTCGCACGCAGGACGTCTAACCCGTCGCTGCGTCGATCAACTTCGCGAGAGTGTTGTCGGCGGTGGTGATCACTTTCGCGTTCGCCTCGTATACACGGAAGCCGTTGCGAATGGCCGCGAGCTCTTCCATCGGGTTGACGTTGGACTGCTCAATGGCTCCTGAGACCACCGTGAACGACCCCACCTGCGCCGGCGTACCGGAGCCGACCACGCCGCCGTTCGCGTCATGAGCGATCTGCGACCCCGGCGCGAAGTTGGCTACCAGGAGCTTGTCGACGAATTGGCCGTTGCGGTAGATGGCGCCGTCCGCGGCGATCTCAACGCGTCCCCCTGCGAGGTGGATCGGCCCGAGCCGCCCGAGCACTCGCTGTCCCTGTCCGTTCGCGAGCATCCCGCCGGCGTCCAGCGTGAAATGCCCGTTGCGTGTGTACTGGCGGCCGGTGGGCGTCTGCAGCACGAAGTAGCCGGGGCTTTGCAGCGCGACGTCCAGGGGCGCGTCCGTCACGCGCAGCGGTCCTGGACGCAGGTCTGCATTGCCCGCCGGAGCCGAGCCGTTGCCGTTGGGGATGGCCTCGGCAAGACACCGCTTGAACCCGGTTGTGTTGGCGTTGGCCAGGTTGTGGCTGTGAACGTCCTGCTTGAGCATCTCCGTCAGCATCGCTGACGCGGCGCAGTACACGCTACGGTTCATCGCAGACTCGCTCTCTGATTCTCTTGATCGCGCCGGCGCAGGCTTCGCGGACTCGGCGCTCCGGGATCGCCAGGGCCGCAGCCGTCTCGGCGACACTCAAGTTCTCGTGGAGGATGAGGGCGAGCACACGGAGTCGCAGGCCACCGGCGTCTCTGTCGGACGGCGGGGCTGCCGCTCCAGGCTCTGGGCGTTTCTGTGGTTGGGCAGCGGGCAGTGTGTCTATCACTGGGTATACGTAGTCGGCGATGCATTCCATGGTGTGTGCTTTGGCCTTCCGATCGGACGGTGGCGCTGTGGCCCGCCCTCTGTGCGATCTGTGTCCACCCCACGAGGGGCTCGGAAGACACTCTGCAATTACCGTGCCACGGTAGGGGTGAGGCCTGGCCTACGCCGCGGAGATCGCGGGTTGGACATCCACGTGGCCGAGGATGTCGACGGCGACGTCGACAGGGATTTCGGGATGTGAGATGACGGGAATGCTGGGGAAATCGCGGGCAATGAACTGGCGCAAGACGCGCCGCACCTGGGGAGACACGAGCAGGACGGGCTGGATGCCTCGAGTCATCGCGCCCTCGATCAGATCGCGCATCTGTGTGAGGACGCGCATTGCGTACCCGGTCTCGAGGCCGCAGACGGAGCCCTGGGTGGTCTGCACCGACGATTCGAGACAGCGCCGCTCGACGTCGGGGTGCAAGGTCAGCACCGACAGCGTGCCCTCGGCGTTTGCGTAGCGCCCGACGATAACCCGGGAGAGGGCCAGGCGGCACACCTCGATTGCATCGGACAGGCTTTGTGTGGCTCGGAGGCCATCGCCGAGAGCTTCGAGGATCGTCACGAAGTCGCGTACGGGCACACCTTCGGACAGGAGCTCTCTGAGCACTTGCTGGACCTGCCCGACCGAAGCGAGATCGGGGATCACGTCGTTGACGGCCGCCGGTTCGCGTTCGCGCAGGGCGTCGATCATGTCCTGGACATCCTGTCGGCTCAGTATGTCCGGCGCGCGGCGTTTCGCCACCTCGCTCAAGTGGGTCGCAAGCACCGTCGATGGGTCCACGACTGCGTAGCCCCGGGCCTCGGCCAATGCCGCGTCGTCCGGGTTGATCCATTTGGCGGGCAGCCCGAAGGCCGGCTCGGCGGTGTCCTCACCGGGGATGCTCGGCGGCTCGGGGCTCGGGTTCAGTGCCATGACCATCGACGGTCGCAGCTTGCCCCGGCCCACCTCGGCATCCTTGACCCTGATCATGTACTCCTGAGGGCCCAGGCTGACTTCATCCCGTATCCGCACGGGCGGGATCACCAGCCCGAGGTCCTGGGCGATCTGCTTGCGAACCCCGGTGATGCGGTCCAGGAGATCGCCGGTTTCGGGGTCGGCGAGGGTGAGCAGCCCATACCCGAGGTGGATGCTCACGCGATCCACCTGCATGATGTCCTCGACGGGCGGGAGTTGGCCCGGGGTCGTCTCGCTTCCGATGTCTTCCTCCTCGCCCGCCTCGGGGGGGGCCTTCTGGTTCAGCAGGTACCAGGCGATGGCCACGGTGCCCGCTCCGACGACGATGAAAACGCCGGTGGGCAGGCCCGGCACGAGGCTGAAGATGATGAGCACGACGCCGACGATCATGATCGCCCGCGGCTGGGCCACCATTTGCCCGCCGACCTCGGACCCGAGGTTGTCCTCGGAGGCCGCCCGGGTCACCACGAGGCCCGTTGCGGTGGAGATCAACAACGCCGGGATCTGACTCACTAGTCCGTCGCCGACGGTCAGCAGGGCATATCGTTGCATGGCCTCGCCGACGGGCATGTGAAGCCTCAGGCATCCGATGATGATGCCCGCGATCACGTTGACGCACACGATGATGATCCCGGCGATGGCATCCCCGCGCACGAACTTGCTGGCGCCGTCCATCGCCCCGTAGAAGTCGGCCTCCCGCTCGATGTCTCGCCGTCGCAGCTTGGCCTCGTCCTGGCCGATGATCCCCGCATTGAGGTCCGAGTCGATGCTCATCTGCTTGCCGGGCATCTCGTCCAGGGTGAACCGAGCCGCGACCTCCGCCACGCGCTGGGAGCCGTTGGTGATGACCACAAACTGGATCACCACGAGGATGATGAACAGGATCAAGCCGACGATGACATCGCCGCCGACCACGAACTGCCCGAAGGCCTCGATGACCTTGCCCGCCGCGCCGTTGAGCAGGATCAGGCGCGTGGACGAGACATTGAGGGCGAGACGAAACAGCGTTGCGATGAGCAACAATGAGGGGAACACTGAGAAGTCCAGTGGTCGCTGCACGTACATCGAGACGAGGAGGATGCACAGCGCCGAGCCGATGTTGAGTGTAAGCAGAACATCAAGGAGCGGAGGCGGCAGCGGGATGACCATCATGGCCACGAGCCCGATGACCCCAATCGCCATCAGCACGTCCGCTTGCTGTGTCAAACGCTGCAGTACGTTACTCGGCATAGTCTCGCTGTGCCCTCTCCTGGCGCTGTTTCCGTTCCTGCCGGCGGCGGTAGATGATGGCAAGGATCTCCGCCACTGCCTGGTACAGCGGGCCCGGAACATAGTCGCCGACGGCGGCGGCCTTGTACAACGCCCGGGCCACCTGGACGTTCTGTACGACCGGGATGCCGTGCTTGTCGGCGAGCTTCACAATGCGCTGCGCGATCAGGTGCCTGCCCTTGGCGACAATCTTCGGCGCGGGCATCCCAGGCCCGTACTTGAGCGCGACGGCGATATGGGTCGGGTTTCTCACGACAACCGTCGATTCGGGCATCTCTCGCGAAATGCCCTGCTGTAGCATGTTTCGTCGTAGCGCGCGGCGGCGGGAGCGCATGTTCGGATCGCCCTCCATGCGCTTGTGCTCGTCGATCACGTCCTGCTTCGACATCCGAAGCGAGCGCTCGAATTCCCAGTACTGGTAGGCGTAGTCGGCGACGCCGATGATGAGAAGCAGGGCCCCGCAGCGAAACAGCACCATGAACACGAGGTCTGTCGCCAGCGACACTGCGCCGGCCGTGCTGCAGTCCGACAGGCGGGCGAAGTCCTCGCGGCGCGCCCACAGCGCCCATGCCACGACGCCGAGCACCAGGCCCACCTTCAGCAGACCCTTGGCCGCCTCGACGGCTCCCCGGATCGAGAAGATGCGTTTGAACCCGTTGACCGGGCTGAGTTTGTCGATAGTCGGCTGCATGGACTTCATGCTGAACATCAGGCGGGTCTGGACCAGGCCCACTATGAGGCCGATGACCAGCGCGCTGCCGACGATGGGTGCCAGCGCCTGCAAGGTCACTTGTTCCCAGAATCGGAACAGGGATCCGAATGCCTCCGGGCCGACGTCCCGCCGGCTTGCGAAGAGGATCGTCTGCTCCGCGGCGGCTGCGAGTGCGGCGGAGGTCCGAGACCAGCACAGGCGCGCCGCCGCGCAGGCCGCCAGAAGGGCCAGGCCCGCGGTCAGATCGCGGCTCACCGCGGCGCGCCCTTCTTCCCGCGCACTCTTGCGGCGTTGCGGAGTCGGGGCCTCTGTCTTGGAGTCAGCCGCCATGGTTCACCACACGGATCCCGCGGCTCATGCTATCCGCCCCCCGCAAGAGCCATCACAATGTGCCGGGCCTGCGCGACCAACGTGCCGAGTATCTTCCCGGCGAGAGGGATGCTGAACGCCAGCACTACGAGCCCGATGCCGATCTTCGCAGGGATCCCCACGAGGAATACGTTCATCTGCGGCACCGTGCGCGCGATGATTGCGAGGGCGATATCCGCCAGGAGCAGCGACGCGAGCCCGGCGGCGGCCAGCCGCACTGCGATGTCCAGCGCGCTCGTGGCGGTGTCCAGCATCAGCGGGACCATGGACGCTTTCAGACAGACCGCGCCGATCGGCACGCGCTCGAAACTGCGCCCAAGTGCCGCCAGAACCCAGTGGTGCCCGTCCAGC
>JALGSS010000530.1 GCA_029821745.1 Candidatus Zipacnadia bacterium | reverse complement strand
ACCGGCGGCATGGGCTGCTATTCCCCGGTGCCGGTCATGGATGACAACCTGTTCGACCTTTGCATCGAGAACTTCCTGAAGCCGACCGTGACGGCCATGGCCGAGGAGGGCAATCCCTACACGGGCACCCTCTACGCGGGGATGATCCTGCCCGAGGCCGGTCCTGAGATACTGGAGTACAACTGCCGGTTCGGCGACCCCGAGACCCAGGTGATCATCCCGCGCTTGAAGAGCGATCTCGCCGAGGTGCTCCTTGCGACCGCCGAAGGCCGCCTGGCTGAGGTAGACGTGGAGTGGTCCGACGAGACCTGCGTTTGCGTAGTCATTGCGTCGGGCGGATACCCGGGCAAGTACGAGAAGGGCAAGCCAATCACCGGCATCGAGGACGCTGAGCAGGACGACAAGGTGGTTGTCTTCCACGCCGGCACCAAGATGGACGGCGACCAACTGGTCAGCGCCGGCGGGCGTGTACTGGGCGTGACGGCTCTTGGTTCGGACTACAAAGAGGCCCTGGACCGTTGCTACGCCGCCGTCGACAAGATCCACTTCAACGAGATGTATTGCCGCCGCGACATCGGCCGGCGCGCGTTGCAGTGATCGCGCGACCGCTGGATCTCTCCTGGAGGACTGGTCCCTGAACATGAGCGACAAGACCCCTCTCGTCGGCATCGTGATGGGCAGTGCGTCCGACATGGAGCACGTCGAGTCCTGCATGGTCGTGTTGCGTGACCTCGGCGTCCCGTTCGAGGCCACCGTTGCCTCGGCGCACCGCACCCCCGAGCGGGCCTCCGAGTATGCCCGCACCGCGACAGGCCGCGGGCTGAAGGTGATTATTGCCGTCGCGGGCTGGGCTGCGCATCTGCCCGGCGTCCTGGCGGCGTACACGACGCTGCCCGTGATCGGCCTGCCCATCGGCAGTTCACCCCTGGGCGGAACCGATGCCTTGTACGCGATCGTCCAGATGCCGCCGGGAGTTCCTGTCGCCACGGTTGGGATCAATACGGGTAGGAACGCAGGAATCCTAGCGGCGCAGATCCTGGCACTGGCGGACGAGCAACTCGCGGCCAACCTCGTGGCAATGAAGCAGAAGATGGCCGACAAGGTCGTCTCGGCGGCGCAAGAGATTGAGTCCGAACACGGTTGGGCCGAGTCCGAGTGATCTGGCCCGACTGCCGGCAGACAGCCGTAGCCCCGACGTGGCGCACGCGACGCATCTCGTATCCCGGTGCGTTCCGACATGTGTAGCGGCGGCACCCGTGGCGACCGTACGACCCGGTGCATTGGTCGCTCTAACCCATCGACGCGGAGTTGATAGCGGATGCACAGTGCCCACTCATGCAGGCATGGTTCCTGCCGGAATGATGCGGGGAGGTACGGGTGGGAACGCACGTGGCGTGATGCCTGCGGCGTCTTCGGCATTTGGGGGCCTGGTGAGGACGTATCTCGCCAGACCTTTTTCGGCCTCTATGGCCTGCAACACCGTGGCCAGGAGAGCGCCGGTATCGCGGTTGGGGACGGCAGCAACGTTACCTTGCACGCGGATCTGGGGCTCGTGTCGCAGGTCTTCGACGAGGAGATCATCGGCCGTCTGACCGGCCATGTGGCCGTCGGGCATGTGCGTTACTCGACGACCGGCAGCAATGTGCTGGCCAATGTACAGCCCATGCGGGGCGAGCACAAGTCCGGCCCCTTCGCCGTATCCCACAATGGCAACCTGATCAACACCGCCGCTCTGCGTGGCGAGTTCGAGCGTCAAGGGCACCAGTTCACGAGCACCAGCGACACCGCCGTCATTGCCAAGCTCATCGAGGCCTCCTCGGCCGACGCCATCGAAGACGCTGTCGCCGAGGCCATGGTACAGATGGAGGGCGCGTACTCCCTGGGCATCTGCACGCCCGACCGGCTCATTGCCGTGCGCGATCCCCACGGTGTGCGACCGCTGTGCATCGGCCAGATGGATGGCGCGTGGGTCGTGGCGTCCGAGACCTGCGCTCTGGGCGTCGTCGGCGCGGAGTTTGTGCGGGAGGTCCTGCCCGGCGAGGTCGTCGTCCTCGACAAAGACGGACAGCGCGCCATTCAAGCCGTTGAACCCAGCGAGACGGCGTGTTGCGTCTTCGAGTTCATCTACTTCGCCCGTCCGGACAGCCACATCTACGGCAAGAGCGTCTACATGGCCCGCTTGCACATGGGCCAGTACCTCGCCGAGCAGGCTCCGGTCGATGCGGACCTGGTTATCGGGATCCCCGAGAGCGCGATCCCCCACGCGATGGGGTACGCGCAGAAGTCGGATATCCCGTACGGCGAGGGGTTCATCAAGAACCGTTATATTCACCGCACCTTCATCATGCCCGACCAGCGGCTGCGCGATGCGGGCGTCCGGATGAAGCTTGCGCCCCTGCGGGAGGCCGTCGCCGGCAAGCGTCTCGTGGTCGTTGACGATTCCATCGTCCGCGGGACCACCACCGGCCCCGAGATTGCGCTCCTGCGCGAGGCCGGCGCGAAGGAAATCCACCTGCGAATCAGTTGCCCGCCGATTCGGTTCCCCTGCTTCTACGGGATCGACACCTCCACTCGCAAGGAACTGATTGGCTCGCGGATGGACGTTGAGGAGATTCGTCAGCACGTGGGTGCCGACAGCCTGGCCTTCCTGGAGATGGAAAACCTCGTGAAGGCCGTGGGGCTGCCGAAGACCAACTTCTGCACCGCTTGCTTCGACGAAATGTACCCGATCGCCGTGCCGGACGCCGTCCGGACAAGCAAGTATGACTTTGAGGAGACCCCGGCATAGCGCGCTACGCATCTGACCCCGATCCACAGTGAGCCGAGTCTGCGAGGGGACCTGCAAGGGGGCCGTGTAGCATGGACAAGCACTTCACATATAAGGAATCCGGCGTCGACATCGAGGCCCAGGATAAGGCGGCCTCGATGTTCTCCGATGCCGTTCGGGACACCTACACCGACGCCGTCATCTCGGGCCTGTCCGACTTCGGCGGGATGTTTGCGCTGGGGCGCGGGTACGATGACCCCGTGCTCGTGGCGGGAACGGACAGCGTCGGCACGAAGCTGATGGTCGCCTTCGCGATGGACAAGCACGATACCATCGGGCAGGACGCCGTCGCGATGTGCGTGGATGACATCATCTGCCAGGGCGCCCGGCCGCTGCTCTTCCTGGACTACCTGGGCAGCGCCGTCCGTGACCCCGAGCAGACCTCCGCCATCGTCAGCGGCGTGGCTCGGGCCTGCAGGCACTGCGGGTGCGTGCTTCTTGGCGGCGAGATGGCCGAGCTGCCCGGGCTCTACAAGGACCGCGATTACGACCTCGTCGGGTTTGCGGTCGGCGTAGTGGAACGCGCGGAGATCATCGACGGCTCACAGGTGGCCGAAGGCGACATCGTTTTGGGCTTCGCTTCGGATGGGCTGCACAGCAACGGCTACTCCCTGGCGCGGAAGGTGCTGCTGGAGGCGGCCGGTCTGAAGCTGGATCAGCGGATTGACGAGCTGGGTTGCACTCTCGGCGAGGAGATGCTGCGCCCGACGCACCTGTACGCGCCCGCCGTCGTCTCGGCTCTGGCCGCCGGTGAGCGCCCCCACGCGCTGGCCCACATCACCGGAGGCGGGCTGCCAGACAACGTCGCCCGCTGCATGCCTAAGGGGCTGTGCGCGGTGCTCGAGCGCGATAGCTTCCCGCGTCCGCCGATCTTCGACCTCATTCAGACCCATGGCGTCGTCGAAGACGCGGAGATGTACCGGACCTTCAACATGGGGATCGGGATGATCGCTGTCGTTGACCCGGCGAAGGCGGGAGCCCTGCGTGCCGCCCTCGAAGCCGCGGGCGAGGCCATCTACGAGATCGGGCACGTCGAGACCGCCTGCGATCAGGTCGTGCTGATCTAGTCGATTCACGCA
>JALGSS010000529.1 GCA_029821745.1 Candidatus Zipacnadia bacterium | reverse complement strand
GCTGCTGGACCAGGTCGCGGACACGTACTTCGGACTTCCGCTGTGCTTCGACAACAAGCTGGCGATGGGCAAGGACGGTAAGCCGCTGACCCGCGCCGAGTGGGAGGCCGTGCCCCGGCCCGCGGTCTTCGAGGTCAGTTACCTGGGCGGCTGGAACCGCCGCACGCCGCACTTCAACCAGGGCTGGCTGAACATGTCCGACGAGCACATCTGGGTTGAGCCCTTCGCCCGGACGCGCCACCACCCAGCCTTCAAGCACTACTCGCAGGTGAAGTACGGGGATCCCGAAGCCTTGGATCGCAAGGTCATGCGGAAGCTCATGCGCGAGCTGTCGCTCATGTTCAAGAGCGTGTTCAGCCAGAAGCTATTGACCAACTACCAGGAAGCGAACTACGTGGATCTCTGGCTGCTGGGATTGCTGCTGGGCGATGACGAGCTGATCGATTTCGCCGGCCCGGCCCAGGAAGTGGCGATGTACAACCACACCTACCAGGACGGGTTGAATGGCGAGGGCGCGCCCAATTACATGGCCATGCCCGGCGGGTACTTCTACCCGTACATGGCCGACCCGAAGGGCTGGCTGCAATACTACCCCGAGTTCCTGGAGGACAACCCGTTCTACTTCTCCGCAGCCCAGGAGATGAAGAAGCTCACCACGGTGCGCGGGTTGCAGGTGGAATTCGGCGACCAGCACGAGTACGCGTTCCCGTCGAATTTCCAGACCCGGCCGGATGTGGTGGCCGACAGGGAGCGCACCGGCTCGCGCAACTGGGCGGGCTACGGCGTGGGCATCCTGCGGATCGGCGGACCCGGACACCGCCAGGAAGCGTGTCTGAGCTACACCCGCGCCACGCTGCACAACGCCCAGGATGCGCTGAGCCTGGGCGTGTGGGTGGACGGAGTGCCGGTAATGCGCCGCGGAGGGTACGCGGCCCACTGGAAAAACGCGCCGCTGCAGTGGGAGCGACCGGAATTCCAGGCGCTCAAGAAAATGGACTACCCGTATGAGATTGCCGAGGGCGACCGCGGATTCGACAGTTGGTCCTGGGTCTACGCCCACAGCCCGCTTTGCCAGAATGGAGCGATGGTGGATGACACCGCCACCGGCGGCGGCTGGGGTGACAATCGCGGGTACGGCGAGGTCATCACCTTCAAGGGCGGCGAGGCCGGAGGCGAGCCCGGCTCGGGATTCCAGATACTCGACGTGCGCGACCACTACTCGTGGAGCCGCGTTGACAAGGACGTGCGAGACTTCAGGCGCACGCTCATCGGCGTCGAGGGAAGCAACGGTCGCCCGTACATCGTGGACCTGCTCAAGCTATCCGGCGGGCAGACGCACACCCTCTACAACAGCGCCCGGGCGGAGCGGGTGCAAAGCGATGTGCCGCTGGTGGCCTCGACCACAGGGACGCTCGATGAGAAACTGTTCGAGGACGGCCTGCCCGAGGACAACGCGCACTACCGCAACTTCCGGCAGGTGCGCAACACCTTGCAGCACAGTGTGCCCCTGGACCCGTGGAGCCTGACGTGGGCGACGGACATGGCCGCCTTGGCGCCCAGGGACCCCAAGGGAAAGCCCTTCGAACGGCCGCTGCCTGAGGGAGTAGGGAACGTGCGGCTGCGGATGGTGGGCTTCTCAGAGCCGGACGACAAGGGCGAGATGATCAGTGGCACCGGTCCATGGATCGGCTGGCTCAAGCAGCCCCTCCCGGGCGGCCAGCGGGCGGACGGCAACGTAGCCTTCATGGATGCCCGGGACTTTCTCGTCGAGCGCCGCGCGGCGACGGATGATCGGCCGCTGGACAGCCTCTTCATCCACGTCCTCGAAGGCTTCCGCAAAGGAGAGCAGTCCTCGATCCGGTCAGCCGAGCGTCTCGATGCAGTCTCCACGGAGGGCCCCGAGCGGGACATCGTCGCCCTGCGGCTGGAGATGACTGATGGCCGCAGGGACACGGTGATCTACCAATCGCAGCGTGGCTCAGTGCGCCTGCCGGACGGTCTCGAGACGGACTGCCGCTACGCCGTGCTGCAGCGGGATGGCGCCGGGGAGATCGTCACTCTCGAGACCTGCCGCGGAACGTCACTGCGAAGCGGCGGCGTCGAGTTCGTCGCGCCAGGGGATTTCACCGGCACCATCGAGGACATTATCGGAGACCTCACCGGCACGCGACGGGAGAGCGCTCTCATCGTCCGGCCCGACAAGCCCTGGCCGGCGGGCGCGCATCTGGCGGATCGACAACTGCTGGTGCGAGTGGAGAGCGAACTGCGCGACCCGTGCAATGAGGGCTACCGCATCGCCGGGGTGCGCACGCTGCCCGGCGGCCTGGTGCGCGTGGACCTGCAGGACCACGCGCCCTTCGCTACGAGCTGGCACCAGGTGACGGTGCTGCCCGAGGACCGGCCGAACGTGATCCGCACGAACCGCCCGATGGTGGACCACGGCAACACGCCCTGGTACCGGGGCATGAAGCTGTGGTTCCCCGAGCGCGACCGGCTCTTCACCATCCGGGAGGTCAACGAAGTCGGGGGCGGCTTCGGCGGCGACACGGTGGAACTGGTGGAAGACGTGGACCTGGCCGACGAGGGCGTCCGCGAGGGCGATTGGTACGTGATCTACGGCATCCAGCCCGGCCTGCGGGTGACCGTCGCCAATGATTTCTGCCTGCGCCGCGAGCCGGCTGAGGGGTGGAAGCAGTATGCCCTGCGAGCCACGGGGGATGTCTCGATGACCCCTCTGTCCCCGGCCGCGATGCACTACCAGGATGGTGACGGAGCCTGGCACGAAAGCTCAGACAAGCGGGGGTTCACCGCCGCCGAAACCGGGGGCAAGGCCATTCGCCTGGTGATCGGCAAGCCCGACTGGCTGGACCTGTCGGACGCTGAGGCCCCCTCTGTGCGCATCACACTGGACGGGCGCGAGCTGACCGGCGAGCAGGCTAGGGACCTGGGATGGGTCGAGGCCCCGCAGCAGGTTGTGATTGACCTTGAGGACGCGGCCAACCCGCTGGACCTGGGGAGCCTGCGCGTGACCTTCGACGGCAAGCGCCTCGACGCGCCGGGAGCGATGGCGTCCGTCGAATCCACCGACGACGGCAAGGCATTGGGGCTGACGGTGGACCTGGGGAGAGCGGTGGCGGAAGCTGAGGGAGGCACGCTGAAGCACTCCCTGCAGGTGAGTGCGGCGGATCGCTCCGTAGGCAGACATGTGGCGCACGCCTTTGTCAGCTTCATGATCCGCACGCCTCCCGAGGAGGGCGCGACCTACCTGAGCGACCTGCGGCCCGTGAAGTCCTTCGCCCACGGTGGCCTGATCCGCGACCGCGACTATGTGGGCAATCCGGCGCACATCACCGGACTGCTCTACGAGAAGTGCCTGACTCTGTGCCCCGAACCCAGCCCCGACGGGACCCACGGGGAGGCGATCTACAAGCTGCCTGCGGAAGCGCTTGCGTTCCGTGCCGATGTGGGCATCAGCGACTCGAGCCAGGGCAACGGGAGCGCGGTCTTCATGGTGCAGACGTCGGGTTCCGCAGACGGTCCATGGGAGACGCGGTACACGTCGCCCTTGATGCGCGGCGGCGTGCCCCCGGTTTCCGTGACGGTGCCTCTGGAGGGCCCGGGCCACCTGCGGCTGTACACCACCGACGCCGGGGATGGCATTAACAGCGACCATGCCCTGTGGGGCAACGCACGCCTGACTCCGGCCGCTCAGTGAGGCGGCTTGGAGGCTCGCAGTACGTGGCTCTGCTCGCACGCGCCTGGGCGCGATGCAGGTGCTTGGCCGAGACCGTCGAAGGAGCCACGAGAGCTTCCATCTCGCAATGGTACTCACGCCGGGTTCTCGGGAGTTCAGCCCTGCTACCGGGGCCCGTAAGCAGCAGGGGAGCGTGTCCCATGACGACGTGCGGCTTCGGCCTCGGCGTATTGGCGGGGACCATTGTCTTCAGCACCGTCTCAGCCGCGGCTAGCGGCATCACTATTGGCTGCCCAACGGACCGGCCTGACAGGCTCGTAAACGCGCCGGCGAACTGCGCGCGGAATACTGCACCGAGGACGGGAGCGAGTGGCGCCCGGCAACCATCTACGTGGGCGCAACTGTCGATGAGTGGCGCACCTGCAAGCCGGCCACTTGGAATGCCGGCACCGTTCAGGGGATCATTCCGGCCGGCAGTCAGACGTGCCTTTGGAACTACTTCCTTGACCTCGAGATGCCGCGAGACCAGGCGATGTTCCGCTTGCGGACCGGCGACAAAGAGGTCCTGCTCCGCGGCAACGTGGACCTGAGCGATGTGGGTGGCGTCTTCGTCATTGACCACCGAAACGCTGCCGAGCTTGCAGGCGGCGAGCTTCCCGCGCCATGGCAACTGAGAGCGGCCGGGAAGAAGGGACCGAAGAGCGACTCCATCTTCTGCCCGAGTGACGATCCGACGGCGCCGGCTCTCGTTTTCGGTCCGCATCTGCAAGGTTGGCACCGCATCTACATCGGTCTGGAGGACGACCTCCCGCACCAGTTCTCCCTGTCTACGGAGGGCATCACCCACGCCGTGCCCGGCGAAGCGCCGGCAAAGGCAGGCCAAGGCCGCCTTCTGCGTGAGTACTACCTCAAGAGTGCTGACGTGACCGGACAGGATGTGTGCCTGGGGTTGGACGCTACGGCCCGTGACAGCCATGACGCCTCGATCAGATACATACGCTTCGTGCCGATGAGCCCGCAGGAAATCGCGGAGTTCGTCGGGGCACGCAAGCGCGCGGAGTTGCAGGGCAGGCCCTTCGCTGGGTACGTGGAGCAGTGCACGGCCGGCTACTACAATCAGGGCGGCCTGGACCTCAGGACGTATACGCGCAACGAAATGCGTCTAAACAAGGCACGCGGCGCAACAGTGGTGTATGTCCATGTGATCAGGGCCGGCGCGAAGGCCTGGTATCACAGCGACGTGGTCGAAAGGTGCGTACTTTCCCCCGGCGAGGCAGCCGACGGCTGGGTCAAGTTCGGCACATGGATGCAGCAAGGAGATCCCCTGCAGATCGCCATCGAGGAAGCGCGAGCAGTGGGCCTCCAGGTGTTCGCCGATATGGGCATGAACGTCACCTACATCACCAGCGACCCCAACTACTCCGGCCTCGCCGAGCGCACGGCAGCCGAGCATCCGGAGTACCTCGTGCCCGGCCACAAGATGTTCCTCGACTACAGACGAGAGGAAGTCCGAGCCTACATCGCCGCCATCGCGCGGGAGCTGATGACCAAGTATGACGTGGACGGCATCAACCTGGACTTTGCGCGGTTCGCTCACAACAAAGCCTTCGACGAGGAGTCCCTGGTTGACGTCATGAGCCGGATCCACGTGGCTCGGAATGAAGCGCAGGCCAAGTGGAAGCACCCCGTGACTATCGCCACGCGGATCCCGTCCTATCGCTACGCGGGCGATGCTGACTGGGCTCAAGCCATCTACGGCGGGGAGCACCCCTGGTTCACGGCGGCATTGATGGAGTGGGCGGAGCGTGGATGGATCGACCGCGTGATGGTCTGCTGTCCGGTGCCGGAGAGGTTCGCCGAACTGTCCCTGGCGCGCTATAAGTCAGCCCTGGCCGGAACCAATGTGGAGTTGTGGGGCGACCTCTACAGCGGCTTCAGCGGCAGATCCCCCCGAGTGTTCCTTGATGCCGCGCGGAGTTGGGTCAAGCAGGGCCTCAACGGCGGCTTCTTCTTCTACGACTCCGGTCGGCCGACTGATTTCGAGCAGATCAACTGGATGCTGCGACTCATCGATTCTCCGCAGATGGGTCTCGAGCCCTGATAGTGAGATTGGGCAAGTATCACCGCACCTCCCAGCGGGGGTGGCGGATGTGGCTCGGAAACTGCAGAACTGCACTGGAGACGATTGCTTGAGACGGCCGGTGGCGGCCATTGCGGGGGATCGGTCCACCGGTGTGTCTGTGTCCGCTACCTTCGAGCGAACACCAAGGAGGTCCCGTTTGCGAATTCTACTGTGCTGGCCGATCTGCATGTCCGTATCCCTGGCGATCTTGCCTTGTATCGCGTGGGCTGATGAACTCCCACCCCCGGATGGTGTGACAATGGTCCAAGAGCAGTCGGATGCGACTCTGCGCGTCATCCCAGTCGATGCGCTGGAGAGGGTCTTCCCCGATCGGGCGCCCAATCCCATGCAATACACGGAGCCGCTTGCCGTCCCGCTGGGTGGCAGTGCCGCCTTCCAGTTCGCGGTCTCCTCGCCGCGACCGGGCACGGCGAAGCTACGCACGCAAGGCCTCCGGACAGCGGAGGGACGCGCGTTGGATGGCACGGTCACAATCTATGACGTTCTACCGGTGACCGTGGAGGCCAACACCCGGCAAGCGGGCACCAAGGTGGGCGAACCTGCCGAAGAACGCCACCAACCATTCCTGGTGCGTCAGGCTCCGTTCCAGGCAGCGGAAGTGTTGGCCGAGGCGGACACGATCCGTCTGCAGCCCGGTGTCTACGCCGCCGTCGTCTGCAACGTTGAAGTATCGCGCACGGCCCAGCCGGGGCAGTACACAGGCGCGTTGGTCGTCGAGTGGGAAGGCCAAAGCCTCACGGCGCCGCTGGCGGTGGACGTGTACCCCACCGTGGTTCCCGAGACCCCGGGGCCTGCCGCCTCGCACTGGTTCAGCGCTTCCCCGGAGGACCTCGTCGGGGGCGAAGCACCGGAGCCGTGGAGTGAGGAGCATTGGGCTCTCATCGAGCGGATCGCAGCGCAACTGCACGCCCAGGGCGACACGGCTGTCCACACCTCGCTCATCGACGGCATCGACCCCATGATACGGACCATTCGGAAGCCGGATGGGAGCTATGGTTTCGACTTCGCCCGCTTCGATCGTTGGATGAAGACCTTCCTGGGGGCTGGATACACGACGATCGACGGCGCGTCGATAGCCGGAGGTCACTGGATCTTCCCGCCGGACGTCTACGCGCTTGACGAGGCGACCGGGGACACGGTGAGGGTGTTCCGCCGGGGCCAGGGGTTGGAGGAACTGAAGACACTGCGCAAGCAGTACGAGTGGCCGGAATACCGGGACAAGTTCGTCGAAACCGCCAAGTACCGCCAGAGCGTCGAAGCATACGGTGCGTTCCTCGCGCAGTTCTTCAACAAGCTCTACGCGCATCTCCAGGAGAACGGCTGGGTGGGCGCCTACCGGCAGGGCCTGCTTGATGAGCCCCGCACGGTCCGGGACTACGCCTATCTCTCGGACCTTTGCCGCAAGCACATGCCCGGTGTCCGGATCGCGGATGCCATCCACGGCTGGGGCGTGACGGACTACGAGGCCTTCTCGCCCTACGTGGACCTGTGGATCATGGAGATGGCCATTCTGCGCCAGGCCAAGAGCC
>JALGSS010000528.1 GCA_029821745.1 Candidatus Zipacnadia bacterium | reverse complement strand
TCATACGAGTATCCCGAGGTCCCAACGTATATCATGGCACCACCACCTCTGAGCGCGCGGAGCCCTGACCCCGGAAAAGGAAGGAGCCCCGCACACGCAGGTCGAAAGCAGGCATGCGGGGCCATTGTAAAACATATGTTCGACCAATACAAGGCTGCCCGGCGGGTCCTGCGGGGCGAAACACCCACTCGATGAGGGCCTCTGACAAGGTTGTGTTGAAGAAGTGCGATCATGGGCACGGGGTGCCTGGCCGTGCGTAATTGGTTTCTCAACACAACCAGAAGTGATGCCGCGGTCGCGCTCGTTTCGTGCCTACCCGAGTTCGCTGAGCAGGAACGTGGCCAGCACCTGGGTGCACCGGACCAGATTGTCGATCTCCACGTACTCATCCGGCGAGTGCGGCTTGCCGGTCACGCCAGGGCCGTAGAGGATCGTCGGCATCTTGCCCAGAGCCGAGTAGTAGCACGAATCGCTCCAGCCAAGCATGTGGTCGCGCGTGGGCTTCGCGCCGGTCACAGTCTCGTAAGCGCCCTCGAGCTTCGCCGCCAGAGGCAGGTCGTCTGGGTTGGTGAAGGGCACGAGATCCTTGACCCAGGTGATCGTCGACGGGTGCTCCGAGAGCCACGCGTCGGCGGCCTCGGCGTTGCGGATGCGGGCCTCGAAGTCTTCGCGGATGGGCCCGGCTCCCCACACGCCCGTGGTGTCCTGAGCAGCGGCGGCCTCGTCCACCTCGTACACGCAGTTCAGGGACAGGTAGGCGTTGCCCGGCACGACTGCCGGATGCACGCCGGCGTTGAGGATACCCAGATTGACCCTCGCATCCGGGCGAGCGTCCTCCCGGTCTTGCTTGAACCGGTCAATGGCCGCTTTCACGACCATGGCCTTCTCGATCGCCGACACGCCGGTCCCGTAGGCGGCGTGTCCCTCCTTGCCCTCGACGAACACGTCAGCGGTCAGGCAGCCGCTGCATCCGAGAGTGATCGCGTCATCGTTGCCATCGACGAAGATGACCATGTCCCCAGTGTATCCGGCGTCCAGACAGGCGAGAGTACCTGCGCCGCTACCGTTGCACTCTTCGTCCACCACGCTCTCGAACACGATCGAGCCTTTCAGCTCGGCGCCGGTTGCCAGCAGGTACTTGATGGCGCTGATTGCCGTCGTGATCCCGCCCTTGCAGTCGCTGGTGCCGCGGCCCCAGATCCGTCCGTCGCGCACCTCTGATGCCAGGGGGTCTATGGTCATCGAGTCGATGCCCACCGTGTCCATGTGTCCGTTGAGGACGATGCGAGGCCCGGGCTTGCCGAAGTCGAACTCCGCCACCAGGCATGGGCGGCCGGTGAAGTCGCGCTCGGCCGGGCCGAGGACCTTCATCCGCCGGTAGATGTCATCCGGGCACGGGACCATCGTCACCCGCCCGCCGAGGGACTCAAGAACCGGCGTTAGGAACTCCTGCCCGGCCTTCTCTCCGGCGGGTTCGGCGTCGCCCGAGTAGGGGTTCACCGTGTTGATTCTGCACAGGTCGCGGCAGAGGGCGACGATCTCCTCGCGGCTCTGTGCGATGCTCTCGGTCAGGCGTGTGTGCATTCGTATCACCAATCCGTTTCGGCGCGGCGAACTGCGGGCGCTCAACGACCACCGGCCAGTGCCGCGTTGGCGCTAGACTCACCGTGCGCAGGCTACGATTCGCCGCGGGCGCGTCTCGGGCCTTCATCGCGTCAGGAAAGCACGGTACCCTTTGTTTGCCCTCGGTGGTGGTGTATAATCCGGTGGAATGAGTGTTGAAGGACGCGGCATGATGGACAGCCTGTGGGTCCGGCTCGAGCCGGGCGATCTGCGGACCTCGGTCCTGGACGCGATGCACGCTACGGGTATCGAGTTCACCCAGCGACAACCGACAGGCCGGCGCGGCCCGACGGTGATCGTCGAGCATGCTCCTGAATACCTGGTGTCGGTCGAGGAGAGTGCCCGACGGTTCGCGGGGATCTGGCGCCTGACGCCGGCGCTCGTGCTGGTCGCGGACGTGCCACTCTCATACTCGCGCGCGGAAGCTATACTCGCGGGTGCCGAAGACCTCATCGCGTGGCCACAGCAGCAGGACGAGTTCACCGCACGCGTCCGCTCCCTGCTGAGGCGGCGCAACTGGGACATCGATCTGCACCCGCTCACGGCTCTGCCCGGCGGAGCGGCGCTGCACGAGGCTCTCGCCGAGGCCCTGGCGGATCGCGGCAACCTCGCCGTCCTGGCGTGCGATCTGCGCGAGTTCAAGGCCTTCAATGACCGGTACGGGTTCGCCCGCGGGGACAAGGTCTTGAGATTCGTCGCGGACCTGCTGGAAAGGGTTGCTGCCGACGAGGGAGTCGTCTATCATATCGGCGGCGATGACTTCTTCGTCATTACCCGCCCCTCGGGGGCGGACGAGTTGGCGCGGCAGTCGGCGGGAACATTCAGGGCCCAGGTGCGTCAGTTCTACGACGCGGAGGATCTCGACGCCGGCTTCATCACCGGCCTGGACCGGGGAACCGGACAGCGTCTGCACTTCCCGGTGATGCAGTTGACCATAGCCTGCGCCACCAATGAAGCGGACGATATTGAGCACGTCGGGCAACTCATCAGGACGCTCGCGGAACTGAAGGAATACGCGAAGTCCACTGCTCCCGACGGCTATGCGAGGGACAGGCGGCGCGTGCACGATGTCGCCGAGTCTCTCCGACGTCGAAGCCGGCGCGAGGGAGAATGAACGCGCCGCGCAGAGGTGTTTTGGTCGCCCCGCGACCGCGTTAAGTCGGTGCCATCATACTATGTGTCAATACATACTTGTAGTCGACGACGATGAAGCAATGTGCTATGCGTTGAGCTCACACCTGGAGGGCCTGGGCTATGAAGTGGGACAGGCTTACAGCGGCACTCAGGCTCTCAAGGAAGTCGCCCAACGCCTCCCGGATCTGATCCTGCTGGATGTCGTCATGCACGAGATGTCTGGGTGGGAAGTCCTGGAGATCCTGCACAACAGTGAGCGGACACACGACATCAGGGTCCTCATACTGACGGCCCTGGGTGATGATCGAGAAGAGGCGTACGGCTGGTATCTCGGCTGTGATTGGTACGAGGTCAAGCAGAAGCCCCTGCAGTTCGATGACCTGGAGTTGATCATCGAGAGGCTGCTGGCGATCGACCCTCAGGACGAGCGCAGGAAACTGCTGGACACGTGACCTCCGCCCAAGCAGAAAGGATGGGGGCGCATGACCGTAGACGAGAGGTCTCCCAGAAAAATCCTCATCGTCGACGATTTCCGCGACATGGTCCTGGCCCTGCGCATCTTCCTTGAGGGCAAGGGCTATGAGGTTCTCGAGGCCTACGATGGCGTTCAGGCGCTCGAGATACTTGAAACCCAGACCCCGCATATGATCATTCTTGACATAATGATGCCCCGAATGGACGGCTGGGCGACGTTGACCCGCATCCAGGCCAACGAACGGTTGCAGGACATCCCGGTCCTCATGCTGACGGCCTTGAACGATCCCGTGAATGTCAAAACGGGGTTCGACATCGGATGCACCTGGTACTATACGAAACCGATTACGGACTACCCGGACTTCGCTCTGGTCATCGAGCGGATCATCGACGAGTGTTCGGCCTCGGAGACCCAGGCCGGAGACTGAGGGTAGTCGCTGAGGTCTGCAGCCTGCGACCCGTCGCCTCTTGGCGGGTCGTTTCTCTGCGCGCAGGCCAAGAGCCAAACCTGCAGGCAAAAAAAGACCGCCAGGTCCATTGGGAGTTCCCGATCCCGTTGGGGCTGGCGGCGGCTCATGTCCCGATCTGACGATATCGCCAATATTCCAGAAGGGAGGCCGAGCGCAGGTTCACTCTGATTGAGTACAGAGAGTATAGCGCCCCCCTGCGAAGACCTGAGTGAGAGAGTCGCAAGAAAT
>JALGSS010000527.1 GCA_029821745.1 Candidatus Zipacnadia bacterium | reverse complement strand
CTCGGCTCGGCGAGGCCCGACGCCCCGCATGAAGCGAACGCTATCACTTGGCTTCAGACGGGCGGGGCTGTCCGGCACACGGAAGCGCCGACGGTACAGCTCGAGGGCCTTGATGGTGCGCCGACACAGGTCTTCGCGGGCGGGCTGATCAAGCTCGGGGTATTGGCCGAAGGCCTGCGAGATGCGTTCGAGGCGCTCGACGAGCTGGGGATCCGCGCCTTGGCTGACATCAGCGGCCCAATTGCCGATATACGCGCCGATTCCGCCAACGACCGCGTCGTCGGCGCACCCCCGGTCGATCTCGAGCTTGAGTGGTTTCAGCGGGGAGGCCAGGTTGGGTGGGTTCTCGGGTGCCATAGGGATGGGGAATCAGTGGCTTTCAAGGCCTGGTGTCGGGTGACGCGGGTGCGGACGGCTCAGTCTCAGCTTGCTTCTTGGCATCCCACGCGCTCCAGATCAGTAGCAACGCGTATCCCATGGAGCCGAGTATTGCGGCGAAAGCCTGCACTGCTCCCATCGGCTCGCCACGCGGCATAAGAGAGGCGATGAACTCGGCCATCCCCCAGACCGCGACGCCCATCAGGACAAAGCCGCCACAGACGATGGCGATGCCCTTCTCATACTCGCCATTGTAGAGCTGGCCAAGCCCCGGGAAGAGCAGCGACCGAGAGGCAGCGGCGCTGGGGTTCTTGTTGACGGCGCCACGGAGTTCCGCAAGGTTGCCGGTGAGCATGATGTTGCGCGTTCGCTCTGCTTCGCCGATGAAGAGCATGGCCTCCGCGTACTTGCGTTCGGCATCGGCGTTGGCAGGCAGTATCTCGAGCGCCTTCTTGTACTCATCCCTGGCCTTCGAGCGCCGGCCCTGAGCCGCGAAGACATCGCCCATGCGCTCGTGGGCGGTGGTGGAGTCCGGGAACTTCTCAAGCAACTCCAGCGCGGCCTTCTCCGCGGAAGGGATGCGGCCGGCGTAGAGATCGCGTCTGACGGTCTCGCCGAGGCGTCCCATCTCCTCGTAGGCGAGTGTCTTGTCAAGCGACCTGGGTTCGGGCCTGGGGGGCCTGGGCCGTTTGCTCTCTGTCATGGCGTACCGTCGCTCCCGGTTGGCTCGTCGGGCTCGGTGGTGGGTTGCTCGTCGGTCTGGTGTTCAATGACCGCCGCGTCCTCCCAGAGGCGCTCCAGGTCGTAGAAGTCGCGCGCCTCCTCGGTGAACACGTGGGCGACGACACTGCCGTAATCGAGGATAACCCAGGACGAGCCGCGCTTGCCTTCGCGGTGTTCGGGGCGCATGTCCCGCTCCTCGGCGTATTCCTCAATGTTCTCGGCGACTGCATCGACATGTGTCTGTGAGCGCCCGTGGCAGATCACAAAATAGTCGGTAATGGACATCAGGTTACTGACATCAAGAATCATAACATCCAGCGCGCGTCTTTTCTCCATGCCTTGCGCGATATCCAACGCCTTGTCAAGTGGTTCCAGTGCCAAATCGCACCTCCTGAGGGTCCGGGACGCAGTGTCGTGAGCACGTCGGCGAGCGCCGGACCGATGGGTGATACAGGACCGTCATCTATCAGTATGCGTGGAAGTCCTGGCCCAGCGTGACGATCATGCAGGCGGCTCCCGGCGCGTCGAAATCATCATCCTCGCGCAACGTGGCGGTGGGCGTGCCGAGGAGGTGAGAGACCTCGTCGGCGGCCCCACGCGCGGCCGAGTGGTAACGGATAAGCGTGCGCTCGTGGTCGAAGCGGTCGGCGTTGCGTGCAGCCGCGATCCGCGCACCGGCCCCGGCGAGGCGAGCCGCCGCATTCCCGGCGGCTCCCCCGGTACCAGAACCATTCAACACCACGATCGCGCATTCCTTCAGCGGAATCGGGGCAGTGCCCTCACCGTCGAGGAACTCGCGCAGTTCCGCCTGGAGTTTCGCGGCGCGTTTCTCATCCAGCTTGCTGTAGTAGACACCATGAGACGGCGCGGGTATGACCGGTAACATGGCCGTCTTGATGCTCTCAGGTGGAATGCGCCGCACGGCCATCAGCAGCCGGACAGCTTTGCCACGCGGGATGTCCGTATCGATCTCGGCGACGGCCCGCCGGGCGGCCTTGATGAGGCCCGGAAGGTGATCGGGACTCATGTGCTGGCGCATGGCCGCCTTCAGGAACTGGCGTTGCCGGTCGGTGCGCTTGAAATCGCTGTCCTTGCGGTACCGTACGTAGCCGATGGCTTGCTTCCCGTCTAGGGCTTGCTCGCCGGGCTTCAGGTGGATATGCAGCTTGTCGGCGTAGTCGTCGTAGTTCATCCCCCGGCCCTTGCCCTCGACATCCGCGACGGCAATACGGACGCCTCCCAGATCATCCACCGCCTTTTCGAAGGTCTGGAAGTCGAGCTTGGCGTAATGGCCGATCCGCTCGCCGAGGAGGCGTTCGACGGTCGTCTTGAGCAGCGGGACCCCACCGAACTTGTAGGCGTGGTTGATCTTGTCGCGACGGTGACCGGGGATGTCCACGAGCGTGTCGCGCTGGATCGAGAGGAGCACGGCCCGGCGCAATTTGGGGCGGATGTGGGCGACGATGATGGTGTCCGCGCGTCCCCGCGATTTGCGGTCATCCGCGCCAATCAGCAGGATGCGAGTGTCGCCCGCCAGGCCTCCGAGCAGGTCCGGCGGCGGAGTGAACATATGCGGCCCTGAGACGCGGGCCGCTGAGGCGGGATCGCTGAGGGCGTCGCGCGCGGCCACCACACCCGTGGCGAACAGCGCCGCGGCCGTCAGGGAGATGATAGCGTCGAGAAAGGGCGATCGCTGCGAGTAGTGCATGATTGCAGGCTGCGTTGTGAGGTCCTCTTATGAGAATGGCGCCGGCGCTATCCCTGGTATAGATCGTGCTGCCGGATGTACTGCTCAACGCTGTCGGGCACCATGTATCGGATCGACTGTCCGTGGGCCACGCGCTCACGGATCATCGTGGACGAGACGTTCGAGAGGGGCGCGTGAAACACCTGGACCTTGCCGGCGCGCTCCGGCCCAAGCGCCTCGGGTATGCGTGACATGTCAAATCCCGGACGCCCGGCGGTCGCAACGTGAGCTTCGCTGAGTATATCGTCCGGTTGGCGCCAATGGACCATGTCCAGGACGGAGTCGGCACCGACGATGAAGTAGACAGACGCTCCGGTCTCGGCGGCAATCTCGCGAATCGTGGTGATGCTGTACGACGGGCCGTGGCGGTCCATTTCGCGGCGCGAGACCTCGAAATACGGGTTGGAGGCGGTCGCGAGCCGGGTCATCTCGTAGCGATGCCCTGGTTCGGTCACCGGGCTGTCGAGCTTGTGCGGTGGCCGCGCGCTGGGGATGAACACGACGCGGGATAGGCCAAGCTGCTCGCGGGCATGCTCGGCCAGCAAGAGATGGGCGTAATGGATGGGATCGAATGTGCCGCCCAGAATGCCCAGGGGCGCGGCACCGGCTGCATTGCGCTGCATATCCATCATCGACGCAATTCTAACACATGCCGGACGGGGTGGGAAGACGCCTGTCCGGGCCCCAGGCCGCCCCAAGGAGGGATCAGGGGTGTGGCGAGGAATAGTTGACAACGAGCCTTGATCGGGAGATGAGAGTATTGCTACTGGGACTTGATGTAGGAACCACGGCGGTGAAGGCGCTTCTTGTGGATCGGGACGCTCGTCCGGTCGTGGAAGCGACCGTCGAATACGGCATCTCTCACCCGCGCCCCGGGTGGTCGGAGCAGAACGCGGAGGACTGGTGGACGAGTCTCGTCGCAGCAACGCGGCAGGCCATCAACGCAGCGGGCAACGCCGACGTGCAGGCGCTGGCCATCTCGACCCAGGGCGACACGCTGGTCCCCGTCGACGACGACTGCAGGCCTCTCGCACCGGCGCGGACGTGGATGGACACTCGCACGGGCGACCTGATTCCGCCCCTG
>JALGSS010000027.1 GCA_029821745.1 Candidatus Zipacnadia bacterium | reverse complement strand
GACCCTCATGGTCTGGGCCGAGTAGAGCCGCCTTGGGTGACTGCTAACACCGTGATCGAAAAGACTCTCATTCTCATAGTGTAGTGTCTGGCCTCGCCGATAGCCGTAACGGAAGCTGGTATGCAACACGCGACCCAGGTGTAGTCCGGTCGCGTGCGGACGGATGCCCAGCCGATTGCGGTTCAGGTTACCATGTAGAGGGGTCGGGTGCAAGAACGCCGGCACCCGGCCCTACCCCAGGCCGTTGCCTTCCACGATTTCTAGTGTGTCGGTTGCGATCATGAGTTCTTCGTTGGTTGGGATGACCAGGACAGCGACGGGCGAAGCGTCGGTTGAGATGTCCGTCACTTCCGCGCCCTTCTCCATGTGCTCGTTCTTGTCCAAGTCTACTTCCAGACCCATGAATGCGAGCCCTTCGGTGGTGACACTGCGGACCAGCGGCTCGTTCTCGCCGATCCCCGCAGTAAACACCACGGCATCCACACCGCCGAGAACCGCCGCGTAGGAGCCGATGTACTTGGTGATCCGGTAGCAGAACACTTCGAGCGCAGCCACTGCACGAGGGTTCGGGGGCTCGGCGAAGGCCGCGGCCTTCACGTCGCGCATGTCACTGCTGACCCCGGAGATCCCGAGCAGGCCGCTATTCTTGTTGAGCACGCGGTCGGTGTCTTCCGAGCCCAGGTTCAGTTCTTTCTGGAGGAAAGGCAGGATCGCCGGGTCAAGGTCTCCCGAGCGCGTCCCCATCAGCAGCCCTTCCAGCGGCGTGAGACCCATGCTTGTGTCTACGCACTTGCCGCCCTTCACCGCGGCCATGCTGCAGCCGTTGCCCAGGTGGCAGGTGATAACTCGCTGGTCCTCGACCGGGATCCCCTTCTCCTGCTCCAGCCACTCGGTGGCCTTGAGGGTCACGTACCGGTGGGATGTTCCGTGGAAACCGTAGCGGCGCACGCCAAGGTCGGTGTAGTACTCGTAGGGCAACCCATACAGGTACGCCTTCTGAGGCATGGACTGGTGGAACTCGGTGTCGAACACCGCCACCTGGGGCACATTGGGCAGGCTCCGGGCGCAGGCGCGAATGCCCTGGAGATTGCCGGGGTTGTGCAACGGCCCGAACTTGATGCAGTCCTCAATGGCATCCAAAACGTCGGTTGTCATCAAGGCCGACTTCGTGAAATTCTCTCCGCCGTGCACGACCCGGTGGCCCACAGCGGTTATCTGCTGCAGAGAATCGATGACGCCGTGCTCGGGATGGGTGAGGGCCTCCAGCACATATTTGATGGCGTCGGCGTGATCGGGCATCGGCACTTCGGCCGTATAGTCCGGTTTGCCCGTGGGGCGGTGTTTGAGGATTGCTCCGGCTCCCTGGTTGATGGCTACTCGATCGGCCAGACCGTCCGCCAGTGTTTCGTGTGTGTCCATGTCAATAATGTCATATTTCAGCGATGAACTGCCACAGTTAATAACCAGTACGATCACAAAGACTGCTCCCAACTGTTCATGGATTCGGGACGGCTCAGCCGTCCATCAATCAGATTGCACTCGGCAGGAAGCTCATATCCACAATTCGCGGCGCCGGTGGCGACTCGTTCGGATGGGCACGCCCAGCCATCTTCGCAGGACACTTCGTCGGAAGTGCGTTCCCCGAAGCTCCCACGACCCTTCGTCGACCGAACACGGCCCCGCCGGGCGAGGACACAGGGCTTCTGAGCGGTCTCTAGTCGGGCTCCTGGAGTGAATGGGGCTCGGCACGCACACCCGGCGCCGCCCCCATCGCCTTCTTCGCCTTGTCCACAGTGCCAAGCGTCCGGGTGATGTAGTTCTCCAGCCGCTCGATGACGCCCTTGGCCCAAGTTTCGGCCTCAGAGCGCACCGCGTCCGCCTCGATCTGGGCTTCGTGGATGATCTCGTCCGCGCGGTCTTCGGCCCCCGCCACGAGCTCATCGTTCGAGATGAGTAGCTGCGCCTGCTCGCGCGCTGCCTCAAGGATCTTCGCCCGTTCCTCGTGAGCCTCCCGCACGATCTTGTCGCGATCCCGGGCTACCTTATTCGCTGTAGTCAACTCGTCCGGCAGGCTGGATCGCAACTGCCCCACGAGGTCGAAGAAGGCGTCGGCTTCGATCGCCGTCTTGCCCCAGAGGAAGGGAAGCATCTTGCAGTACCAACGCGTGCCCTCGTCGCCCATCGCTTCGAGTTCGTCGAGCAGTTCAAGAATCTCCATCACAAAGCCTCCAGGTCGCTACCGGCCGCGCCTGACACGTGCGGCCTCAGATCGCGGCGGTTCAACGGCAGGCTATTGCGGCACCCGCATCAAGGCGTACGCGTCACGCCCACTGCTGCACACGGCTCACCCTTCGAGGCGCCGGTCCAGCAGTTGCCGCGTGAACGGAGTCACGAGGCGCGAAATATCCCCGCCGAGCTGGTGAACGTGCTTCACGATGCTCGAACTGAGGAACGTGTACTCCGGCATGGCCATCAGGTACAGCGTGTCCAGTTCCGGGGCCAACTGCCGGTTCATCGTCGCCATCTGCATCTCGCGCTCGAAGTCGGAGACGGCACGCAGACCCTTGATCAGCGTCTGCGCCCCCTGAGCACGCGCATAGTCTACCACAAGTCCCTCGAAGCTATCTACGGCTATGTTCGGGATGTCCCGGCACGCGTCCCGCGCCATCTCGATGCGCTCATGGACCGTGAACATGTGGTCCTTCTCGGCATCTCCGGCCACCGCGAGGATCACTTTGCCGAACAACCGGCTGGCCCGGGTGACGACCTCCAGATGCCCCATCGTGATGGGGTCGAAGCTCCCGGGATACACGGCGATGTGTTGCAGCACTGGCTCAGGCATTCACATTCCCACCCCGAAATTCATGGACTCTCGAAGAACAGGATGACGCTCTCACCGAAGCGTTTTGCGCGCACCGCCTCAGGCAACCCCAGCGTATCGTGGTCAGCGCCGTATTGTAGCACGACCATGCCACCGGGCGCCACACCCTCACAGCCCACCGCAAGGCGTCGGACGAACTCGCCGAAGCCCGGCAGATCGTAGGGCGGGTCCACAAACACGATGTCGAAGGGGCCATCAGTGTCACTGATCCGCGGCCACAGACGCTCGACAGGTCCCTTGTGGACAGTCGCTGTTTCCCCCAACCCGGTATGCGCGAGGTTCTCGGCGATGGTCTGCGCACACCGTCGATCCTTCTCCACGAACACGCACGAGGCCGCGCCCCGGCTCAGGGCCTCGATGCCCACGCTCCCGCAGCCTGCGTACAGATCGGCGAACCGCGCCCCGATGACGCGATCGCCCAGGCTGGCGAACAGCGCCTCCCGCATGGCGTCGGTGGTGGGGCGGATGCGCGCGTTTTTCGGGTACTTCAACACCAGGGAGCGGGCGCTGCCCGCAATGACTCTCAAGCTCTCAACACCCGTCGTCGCACTGGCCGGCCCCCCGCTAATCGAGTATAACTGCTCTTGTGGTGGCCGCCGGACGCCTAGATACGGTTGTGCTGGAGAACTTGGTTGCCTAGCTGCGGGGTGATCACGTCGTACAGTGATCGGGGCCCCGCAGGGCCGTTCCAGCGCATTTGGGGCATCCGTGGGGCCCCGCCGATTGTGCGGCATCGGCACCCCACGGCTATCCGACCCTTTCTCAACACGACCGTACCCTTGGGCCGCCAGTCATTATAACCGCGCTGCGCAGGAATTGTCACAATGCTTTCGACCGCTATCGACATCGTCCGTGAGGCCGGAGCGCTGACCCTCGACCACCAAGACCGGGTGCATGGGCAAGACAAGCCCGACGGCACATGGGTCACCGAGGCCGACCAGGCTGCGGAGGCTCTGATCCGGGAGGCCCTGCACGCACGTTTTCCGGAGACCCTTCTTTGTGGCGAGGAGTTGGGCGTCGTCGACAGTCTGGGTGCGGGCGATATCTGGCTCATCGACCCCATCGACGGCACCAACAACTACGTCAATCACTTGCCGATCTGGGCCGTATCTCTGGGACTGCTGCGGGACGGCGTTCCGGAGCTGGGCGTGGTGTACCTGCCCGCGATCGATGAGCTGTTCACCGCCCAGTCGGGCCATGGCGCCTTCCGCAACGGGCGCCCCGTGCAGCCGGACCGGCGGGGCATTCTCGACAACCATACGCTCATCGCGGCGAACTCCTATGCGGTGCACCTGGCCGCGAAGGCAGCGCCTGCAAAGCCCCGTAATCTGGGGTCCATGGCCGCTCATGCGTGCTATGTGGCGTCGGGAGGCGTGTCGGCCGCCGTCTTCTGCCGGTGGCACGTGTGGGACATCGCCGCCGGTCTCGCCCTGGCCTTCGCGGCAGGAGTGGAGGCCCGGTATCTCGACGGCTCCCCTTTCGAGAGCTTCGCGGACCAGGACCCTTCACAGATTGGGCCGCCGATCCTGATAGGCCCCGGTTGGATCCTGGACCCGCTCACTAAGGCAGTGGCGTCGGAGTGCTCCGTCGACTGAGGCTTTCTCCGGCATCCCGGCAGCAGTGGAATGCGCGTGCCCCTGGTAGTGACAGCCGCCGATTCACTATGCTATAATTCGTTGGCTACGGACGCCATGTGCGTCCGTTCTTAGTTGGGGACAGACATTGCGCCGTTCCTATCGGCTGGGTGAAAGCCACCCTCGGAGGTCCCCGTGCGCTTGAGGAAGATCGAAGCTGCCCTCGAAGCTGCGCTCGAAGGCGTATTCGGGCGCATCGGCGGCGGGCAGTTGCACCCCATTGAGATCTTCCGCGCGCTGTGGAGTGCGGTGGAGGACGGCTGTATCGTCTCCGCCGGCGCCACGTATGCGCCCAATCGCGTGCGTGCCCGGATCGCCGAGGCCGATTTCGAGAACCTGCATGGAGTGGTCACACGGCTCGAGCGCGAGTTCGCCGCCGGTTTGCAGGACGAGGCGGCGGACAACGGCTGGGCCTTCGGCGCGCGGATACTGGTCCGACTCCAGCCCGACGCCTCGGTTCGCGCGGGGACGGTGAAGGTCGAGGCCATGCTGGATGAGGGCCCCATTCCTGCATTGCTCCACGTAGAGACCGGCCCGTGCGCCGGCCAGGATTTCGCGCTGCAGCCCGGGGCGGTTCTCGGTCGCGCCGCCGGGTGCGACGTGGTGATCCCCGACGATGCTGTCTCACGCCGGCACTGCCGCTTCGGGTGGCTGTTCGACGGGTACCAGGTCACTGACCTTGGCAGCAGCAATGGAACATCGGTGGGTGGACGGCGCGTCTCAGAAACGTTACTCGCCGACGGCGACAGCCTGACCGTGGGTAACACACGCATTGCCTTTCAGTATGATACTCGCGGTGCCTGGAACGAGTAGCTCCTCGGGTCCCGCGGCTACTTCGCACGAGACGGTGAGCATAGTTTGGTTTCCGGTACGGTTCTTCTGATCGGCAAAATCGTCTTCGTGATAGCCCTGTATGGCTTCCTGTTCACGGCGCTGCGCGCCCTGCTGGCGAGCACCCGTGAAGCGGAGTCAGCAGAGCGCAAGGGTGCTGATCCAGGGCGCCACGGCGTCCTGGATCGTGACGTGCCCAGTTCTCCGATTCTGCACCCGCCTTCTGGGCCGATCGCGGCGGAGCCCGTGACTCTGGCACCGACGACGCCGGCCCCGTCGCAGCAGGAGTCGCAGCCACCGGCCATGCTGACGGCGCCACGGGAAGCAGTCCTGCGTGAGGAACCCGCGCCCAGCTTCGATGCGACTGCGCCTGCAAGCTTCGACGCCCCTCCCACTGACCCAGAGACGCCGTCCGAGGCGCCCGCAGACATCACGCCGCCGCTCGCCGACCCGCAGCAGTGGATTGCTCCAACGCCTCCCGTGGAGCCCGAGCCCGAGCCTGAACCGGAACCTGAGCCCGAACCACACCTGAAGGTGCTGACATCACCGGAGGCCGGCCTCGCCGGCGGCGCCGAGGTCTCCCTCGGCGGCGGCCTCACGATCGGGCGCTCCGACGACAGCGACCTGGTGCTCAATGACCGCTTCGTTACGAGCCACCACGCCGAGATATCTCGCCGGGGGAATCGCCTGGTGCTCAGAGACCTTGGCAGCACCAACGGCACTTTCTGCAACGGAGTGCGCGTCGAAGGAGAGGTCGCGTTGACCGACGGTGACCGGATCGGCATCGGCACCAACGTCTTCGCTTTCCGCGACGCGCCCTGACGCGAACATCACACCGCACGCAACCCACCAAGCCCATGGCCTGCCCTTGGGCCGCGCTTCTTCCTACATGCATACGCGTCGCCAACAAGAGATCATCCTGCTATGTGCCACCGGGGCCCTGACGGCCCTGGGAATGGCCCTTGTCTGCGTGGCTCTCGGGGACAGTCCCCTGCGGGCGACACGCGGTCTGTCCGTGGTGGCTGTGCTCGTCGTCGCCGCGCTTCTGATGGACCTGACGGGACAGGACCGGGACCGGACACTGCTGCCGCTGGTCGGCATGGCCTGCGGGATTGGTCTGGTGCTCCTGTGGCGTCTGCACCCCCAGCGCGCCTCGATGCAGATCATCTGGATGGTCCTGGGCAGCACGCTGATGCTCGCCACGTACCTGGTGATTCCTGATGTGCGGGCGCTGCGCAAGCTCACGTACGTTAGTGGCTGCGCCGCGGTGCTACTGCTCCTTTCGACGATGATCTGGGGCCAGGAGCGCTACGGGGCCCGGTTGTGGCTTGACCTGTGGATGCTGCCCCCATTCCAGCCCGGGGAGCTCGCCAAGATTCTGATGGCCATCTTCCTGGCCGGCTACGTTGCGCGCCGCGGGCCGATCATCAGTGAGGTCACCAAGGGCCGCTGGGGCCTCAAGCTCGTCGAGCTGCGCTATCTCGGGCCGATCCTGGTGATCGCGCTCTTCTGCCTGGCGCTGTTCGTGACCCAGCGTGATCTTGGCGCGGCCGTGCTGTTCTTTGGGCTCACCCTCGCGGTGGTGTACCTGGGCACCGGGCGACGAACCTACGTCCTCATCGGGCTTCTCGTATTCTGTGTCGGCGCGCTGATCGCGGTCAAGACTTTCGGCCACGTGGACCGTCGCATGATCGCCTGGCTCCACCCTTGGAGTAGTCCGACAGGCGCCGGTCTGCAGCCAATCCAGGCCATGTGCGGTCTCGCCGAAGGTGGCCTGCTCGGGACGGGCTTGGGAATGGGTATGCCCTACAAAATGCCCGCCGTCGAGACAGACCTGATCTTCGCCGCCGCCGGCGAGGAACTCGGACTGACGGGAACCTGCGCCATACTGCTTCTGTTCGCGCTTGCCACGTTCGCCGGGTTCCGCATCGCCTGGCAATCCCGGGACCGGTTCGGGATGCTCCTGGCCGCCGGGCTGACCACGGTGTTCGGGTTGCAGACACTTGTCATCGTCGGCGGCGTGCTTCGCGTGCTGCCGCTCACCGGAATCACCTTGCCCTTCGTTAGCTACGGCGGAACGTCCATCATCGTCAACTTCATCGCCGTCGGCCTCCTGCTGGCCGTGTCCCGTGACTGTTGCGGCCCGCCGCGCGCAGATCGCTGGGCCCAGGGGCGCGTCCAGCCGAGGTCGGTTCGCGTTACCGTGCCGCCGCGAAAGTAAGCCTGTACCTATGCGAGATACAGACCAGCTCCGATCCAATGTGCTAACCTTGTGTCGCGGGTTCCTCCTGGGCTTCGCGGTGCTGGCGCTGTGGCTCGTCTACTGGCAGGTCATCCAGGCGCCGAGCCTGCGCGCCGATCCCCACAATCCCCGCGCCAAGGAACGGATCAAGCTCACCCGGCCCGGTCGGGTTCTTGCCGAGGACGGAACGCCCATGCTCGAGGGCGCCCGCAGCAACGGAGAGTGGTACCTTGAGTACCCGGGGCCTCACGATTACTGCCATCTGACCGGGTACAACGACCGCACCGGCCTGCAAGTCAGACTCCGGGATCCGCTGTACGCTCTGGGGCGGTACGAAGACCCATGGGCGAGGATCCTGCGTGGGCGCACCCAGGGCTGCGACGTGCGTCTGACGATCAACGCGAAGGCTCAGAAGCTCGCGACGCGGCTGATGGCCGGGCGATCCGGCGCCGTGGTGGCGATCGACCCGCGTGATGGCGCCGTCCGGGTGATGGTGAGCGCGCCTGCTTACGACCCAACGCGCGTTCTGACCTCCTCGGCCGATTATGCTGAATTCACGAAGAACGCCGACAAGCCGGAGCTCAATCGCGCTCTGCTGGGCCAGTATGCGCCGGGCTCAGTGCTGAAGGTCCTGACGGCGGCCGCGGCCATCGAGGAGAAGGTGGCCGACCCCGACGATGAGTTCGATTGCGACGGTACGCTCGACATGCCCGGGGCGACGATCCACTGCCGGCGCACCATGGGCCACGGTACCATTGACATGACCGAGGCACTCGTCGACTCGTGCAACGTCGTGTTCGCGCGTTTGGGGCGGAAGCTTGGACCAGAGCGTTTCCTGGACTATGTCGAAGGGTTCCACCTGCTCACGCCGCCGAGGCTCCCACTCCTGGCGCGTGGCGGACGGATCGCGGATATGACGGGCCCGAACGCCAAGGTGGAGGTGGCTGAAGCCGCCTTCGGTCAGGGCGCGACGCTCGTCTCTCCGGCGACGATGGCGCGGCTGGCCGCAACGATCGCTGCGGGCGGAGAAGTGCCGGCGCTACGGCTCATCGAGAGCATTGTCGCCGCGGACGGCATGGAGTATCCCATGGAGAAACCGGCCCCCTTGGGCCGGGCCGTCTCAGCCGCAACGGCCGCCACCGTGGGAGGGATGATGGTCGAGGTCGTCGAACGAGGTACAGGGAGCAACGCTCGAATCCCAGGGATATCGGTGGCGGGCAAGACCGGCTCCGCCCAGAATCCGGCAGGCCTCGCCCACGCGTGGTTCATCGCATACGCGCCGGCTGAGAACCCAGTAGTCGCCGTGGCCGTCATCGTAGAGCATGGCGGCGCGGGCGGCCGTGTTGCTGCGCCCATCGCTCGCAAGGTGATCCAGGCGATCCTCTAATCTCGCGACCGTTGAGGGCCCGATACTCGCGCAGCGCGTGCCCAAGCCGTCGGGCTTGGTGTGTTGCCTGAGCGCCGAGCGTGGGCCTGTGGGATACTCGCGATCTTGAAATGACGTTAATGCCTTTCAGAGGTCCCCTGATGGCCAGCCGCCTGGTCGGAGGGTGCCTGCTACGCGACACGATTGCCGTGCGTAGAAGTGCGCGCATGTTCAGTGCATTCGGAGTTCGGAGTTACGTTTCATGAGCCAGATCAGACCCGGCTTGGTGATCGCAGGTCGCTACCGCTTGGACGTGCTCGCCGGCGAAGGTGGCATGGCCACCGTATGGCGCGGCACCGACCAATCCCTATCTCGCGATGTCGCCATCAAGGTGCTCCGCGAGGAGGTCGCCGCCCACGCCGATGCGGTGTCGCGATTCCGTCGCGAGGCCCACGCGGCCGCCAAGCTCAACCACCCGAATATCGTCCAGATATACGACACGGGCGTGGATGGCGATATACACTTCATCGTCATGGAGTACCTGTCCGAACCTGACCTGAAGAAGGTCATCAAGGGCTGGGCTCCACTGCCGGAGGATCGCGCCATCGATGTCGCCACCCAGTGCTGCCGTGCCCTCGCGTACGCGCATCGCAACGGAATCGTGCACCGCGACGTCAAGCCTCACAATATCCTGTTCACCGATGACGGGCGAGCGGAGCTGTCCGACTTCGGCATCGCGGCGGCCGTAGGGACCGGAGGCGCCGACGCCGGAGACTTCGTTCTTGGTTCGGCCCACTACATCTCGCCGGAGCAGGCGCAGGGCAGCCCGGCGGGTCCGCACTCCGACGTGTACTCCCTCGGGTGCGTGCTCTACGAGTGCCTGAGTGGGAAGACTCCGTTTAGCGGCGCCTCGGAGGCTGAGATCGCGGCCAACCATGTCCGGGAGCGACCGGTGCCGATCCGCTCGCTCAACCCCAGGGTTTCGCCCGCGGCTGAGTTCGTCGTCAACAAAGCAATGGCCCGGGAAATCGCCCAGCGGTACCGGACGGCCGAGGAGATGCTCGGCGATCTCGTCAAACTGTCCGGCGGAGAGGATTTAGAACGCACGGGGGTCCTCGCGGCTCCCGAGGGTGCGACCACGGTCCTGCAGCGCGAGTACGACATCAAGCCCCCGGCAGATCCCGGTACGGCGAACATCCGCGATCGGTTCGCTGCCCAGGAGCCCCCGGACGATGAGCCACCCACGGTCACTCGCACGGCCGCGCCAGTCATCAGACCACCCGCCGAGCCCCAGCGGCCACTGGCCGCACCGATCATCGCCATCGTGCTGATGGTCATCGCACTCGGGCTCATTCTGTGGCTCTCCAAGACGCTCTTCTACCCGGGGCAAGCCGCGCGGAACGTCCAGGTGCCGATGATTCAGGGCAGAACCCTCGGCGAGGCCAAATCGCTGCTCGAAACCAATGACCTGCTCGAGGGTACGGTAACGTACGACGAGGACCCGATGCAGCCGGCGGGCAACGTCATTGAGCAGAACCCCGCCGCGGGCGAGATGGTCACGGCCGGGTCCCGTGTCGATCTCGTGGTCAACCGCGGCACCGAGGAAGTCGTCACCGTCTCGGTCGAGGGGCGCACGCTGGAGGATGCCAACCAGGTTCTTGAGAGGGCCGGCCTGAGCCTGGGGGATATCACAGAGATATACCACGCCACGGTTCCTGAGGGCGTGGTGATCAAGCAGTCACCCAAGCCGGGCACGCCGGCCGAGCGCAGCTATCCTGTCGACGTCATCGTCAGCAAAGGCAAGGAGCCGGAGACAGCCGTCACACCCCCTACACCCACGCCGAGCGAAGACACGCCGGTGTCCGTCGTGGAGCCCGAAGTGCAGATGGTCGAGGACGAGAACCACACCGGGGGCGACGGCGCCGAGCGCAAGTTCATCGTCACGGTCAGCGTTCAGGGCCAGGAACTTGGCCAGCACATCCAGGTCGTCAAGCAGGATGACCGCGGAGGACGCGTCGTCGTGCTGTCCAAGAAGCTGGACCCAAACCAGACCTACGATGTCCCGGTAATCACCGAGGGCGCTGCCATCATTGAGGTCATCCACAACTCCCGCGTCGTCTTCAGGCAGGAGGAGCCCGCACCATCAACCACCCCGGAAGAGGCGGTCCAGCCGCCCACGGAACCCCCGACCGGTGATTGAGTCCGAGGGAAACAAAACCCCGGCGCCGCCTGTCCAAACACGTACATCGAGATCGAGAGAGGGATGCTAAGCATGTTACGCAATTTCCTGAGCGTGGCCCTGTGCGTCGCAGTCATGGCAGTCGGCGCGCATACGGCCTACGCAGCAGACCGTGCGGTAGCCGGTTCGACGAACATCGCGGCGGCGGCAAACGGTGGCCGCATCATCGCAGTATCAGATCAGGCCAAGGACGAGAACGGCGAAATCATGACCAACTGGATGGCCACGAACGCCATCGACGGCCTGTACGTCGTCGGCAATCACGTGCCCCCCAACTCGTACGGGTGGTCGACCAACACGCCTCCCGAGGCGGGTCGCCCCCACTGGATCATTCTCGCATTCGGCGCGAAGGCCAAGACCCATCTCATCAGCCGCGTTATCATCGACCCCACGACCGCCGACCCTGTGTATATCGGCCGATGGGTCAAGAACATCGAGATCCAGGTCTCCAGCACAGAGCCGGAGGGGCCATACAAGTCGGTGGGCCGCTACTTGGTCGTCAAGAAGCCTATCAAGCAGGTCTTCGACTTCCCGCCCGTCGAATGTCGCTACCTGAAGCTCCTGATCCACGACAACCACAATTCCGACAAGTGCGTGGAGCTCGGCGAGCTTGAGGTGTACGACGCCATTATCGGCCACAACCAACTCGACGCCCTGATCTTGCGCCTGGAGAACCTGCTGCAGGACCTCAAACGTTACCGGGACGCCCAGGTGTACCAGAAGCAGAAGAACACGCTCGAAGAGGTGACCCGCAAGGAGGCCCCGGCGGCTCCCGCGCCCGAGGGCGACAGCGGGTAGCTCCGCGGCGACAGGTCCGCACGATAGAAAACGGCCAGGCATGATGCCTGGCCGTGTTGCTGTGCGTGGGTTGGTTGTCTCGACTAGCTACTCGTCTTCCGCGTCACCGGCCGCCACAAGCTGCACCCCGAACTCCAGCTCCATGTCGATCTCGAAGAGCCTGCGCCAGGGCAGCGAGAGCCGCGTCTCCTCAAGGTCCGCCAGCACGAGAGCCGTCTGCTCGTCACCGGCGAGGTCCGACCCGATTGACACGCACTGCCGCCCCAGAAGCTGATCAATCCACAGGTCGGTGACCGCCTGGGTGAGCTCGTCTCGCATCAGCGCCTCGGCCTGGCGATACCCGCTGGCGAGGTCAAACAGCCCCGACCGCAGACCATTGCAGATGTGGTCGAGGATTCTCGGGCGCACGCGGGCCTGGTAGAGCCAGTCGTCGGCCGTTCGCTGCATCAGGAACCGGATGTGGGCCTTCTCCGAGGCGATGAGCGAGTCCAGCAAGGACAGGTACCGCATCGGCGACATGTCCCCCACCAGGCGCACCAGATCGAAAGCGCCCTTGTCCTGCAGGGATATCAGACGTAGCGTCCCGTGGGCCAGAGCTGAGCCGATCGAGTTGCTCGCCGAGTTCCAGCCGGCGTAGGTCAGCAGTGCGGCGAGGTTCGTGGTCGCCGAGATGAGCTCCTGGACGAAGATGTCGTCGGCGCCGTTCGGGAAGGCGATGTCGCAGACGGCCAGGCCGCGTCCCTTGCGGGCATCCATAGCCTCGCCGACAAACTGCCTGGCCTGCTCGCGGTGCGCGCGGGCCGTGTCGGGGTCATGCAGAGCCGAGCGATCATGGGGCGCCGGCGCATTCACGGCCAGCAGCATGTCGGGCTGCTCGTCTGCATCGGTCGCTTCACGCGCGCCGATGAGCGCCAAGTGCCTTCGCAGCGATTCCGTGACCGTCCTGTCCTCGGCCGGAGGAATGGCTTGGTCCCCGGCGCCGGGCGACATAAACACGCGCACGCAGGGGGCCTTGCCCATGTGCGCGTGGACGAACCGCGCGAACATGCACATCCCGATCTGGTCCGCTCCCGTCTGGAACTGCACACGGTCACCGACACGGAGGGCTTCGCAGGCCGCCTCGAGTTCGCCCTGCTCCGTGCGGTGCAGCCCCTGGGGCGATGCGGTGTCCTGGGAGTAGACGAGGAAGTCCAGGGTCTCGTCAGCCACCTGCTGGGCAAGGGCCAAGTTCACTTCGTGGTTCCGCCGCCGCACGGCCATGTACTCCCCGAGCACCGCCGGCGGAATCTGGCGCTCGAGAGCCGACAACTGCTTGGCGATTTCCGGATCCCCACTGTCCTCAGCTTCGCCCGCCAGCACGGAGTAATGCACGAGGCTTTCCAGATGCTGGGCGGCACTGTCCGAAGTGGTGATCGACCCAAGCCGCATGAGGATGCTGTAGGCATAGATGGGAGTCTCGGGCGATATCTCGCGCAGTTCCTTCAGGATGGCGAGTCGCTCGTGCGCCAGTTGGGTCCGCGTCCCGGAACTGCGCGAAGCCCACAGCCCACCGTATGCCAGCATGTCCAGACTCAGGAGGACACAATCGATGTTGGACCCCGCATGGGCGCGAAGCCAGTTCGCGATCTCATCGGGTTGACCCGGCGTCCGGAAGCGGCCGAGCGTTTCCGTCGGCGGGACCACCATCTCGTAGTCAACCATCTGCGCGAGCAACCGCGGAGCCTTGAGGTTGTAGGGCCGGTCATCGAGGGGCACATACAGCACGCGATGCAGCCGGTGTCTAAGGGTCACCGCCGGTCCTCCTGTTTCGCGAAGACTCATAGTAGAGTAGCCGGGCGAGGCAGCCGCACGGCACTGAACCGATCACAGTCGCCCCGCGTGAGACACGACGGCACATTGGGGTGGTTCATGGTCAAAGAGACGTCACCAGCGGAGGGTCTCCGTCCACCGGCAGCACCGTCTCCCAGAACCGCTGTTCGCCGTACAGCGGGCTTGTATTGGCCACCCAGAAGTCTCGTTCCACTGGGTCCGCGATCCGTTCGGCCACCTCGGCGAAGGTCAGCGCGTGGATCTCAGTCGCCCCCCGGAGCGGGCGACACCGGGTCTTGAACCGCGCCGCGAGCCGGTCGCGGGCGTAGCTCTCGGCCAGCAAGATGGCCGCGAGAGGCCCGTCGCCGCTCGGCGTCTGCACGGCCAGGGCTTCGAGCCCGTCGCAAGGCATCTCCGGCACGGCTTCACGCAGCATGGACGCCAACGAACCCGCGACCGTGTGGGACTCGATGAGCTTCTCCCGCTCCTCCACCGCCAGGAGCGACAGCCACAGGTGCGTGGCCTGCGTCGCCCGCAGCCTGCACAGAACGACCCGTCCTTCCTTCGCCGTCTCCACCACTCCGCGCTGCTCGAGCGCCCGGACGTGCTTGTGCGTCGGCTGGTATGACAACTCGATGTTCTGGGCGATATGGAGGATCGGCACGGGAGTGCCGTGCGTGCGTTTCAGGAAAGCGACGACTTGCAGAGCGGACTCATAGCGCACCCATAACACCCACACCTAGTCCCTGGCCCGCAAGCCACGCACGCGGGCCGGTGGTGAAGCCACCATCAGGCGCCGAACTTATGTGCCCGTCCGGCATAGCTGGCGAGCATGCGCATGACATCCGGGCCCGTGATGTGCCCCACGGAGCCACCCGCGCACGCGCGTTCACCGTACTCCGTCACACCATCGGGCCGCACACCGTATCCTATCACGGCGATCGGGATACCGTCTCCCGAGTGGTCCATCATCGAGCATGGCGTGCAATGATCGGCGGCGATCATCATCGTGGTACGAGACCAGTCGAGGGCCTCGAGCAGATAGCCCACGGCCCGGTCGACCTTCTCGATCGAGGCGATCTTCGCCGCAGCATCGCCGTCATGGCCGCCAAGGTCCGGGGCCTTGATATTCACCAGAATGAAGTCGTGGTCGGCCCACGCGTCGACAACGGCCTTCGCGATCGCCATCTCGTCGGTGTCCGCACCTCCGGTAGCGTCATCAACGTGAATGACGTCCATCGACAGGTAGGCGCCGAGACCCCGAACGAGGTCCACCTCGACGATCATCGCGCCCGTCAGCCCGTACTTGGCCTCGAAGGCCTCCAGGTCCACAGCCGTCCCGACGCCACGTGGCAGAGCAGCATTGGCAGGCGGCAAGCCCTTGGCTTTGCGGTCCTGGTTGACCGGGTGCGCGTCCAGGATCTCGTGAGCTCGCGCGACGAATTCATTCACGATCTTCGCGGTCCGGATCGCGTTCGGGTCATCAGCGGCCTCGGGCAGAGGAACGCATTCCCAGTAGTCGACACCCTCAACATGAGGGTCGACCTCGCCGATCCGGTGGTCCAGATTCTCGCCGCGCAGCACCAGCGCCGCGCGATGCTCGACAGACTCCTTGAAGATCACTTCGACCCCGTCGATGCCGTCCTTCAAGCCTTCGCGCACGGCGGCGGCGAGCTGGTCGGTGCCGGAGCTGATTCTCCCCGCGCGCCGGTCCGTGACCACATTGCCTTCGAGGGTCGAGAAATTGCAGCGGAAGGCCAGATCGCCCGGCAACACGTCAATGCCCACGCCCTTGGCCTCGAACGGGCCGCGCCCGCGGTAGAACGTGAAGGGGTCGTACCCCAGGATCGCCATGTGACTGGTGTCACTGCCAACCGGAATGCCATAGCCTGCCGGGTGCAGGTAGCCTGATTCGCCACCGGCAGCCACTGCGTCCAGATTCGGGGTGTTTGCGGCCTCGATCGTGGTCTTGCCGCCAAGGGACTCTACGGGACGGCCACCCATACCGTCGCCGATGAAGATTATCATCTTGCAGTCAGAAGACATCATGAACTCCTTCGTATCTCACTCGCAGATGGAGAGCAGCAATCGACGGCCGAACCAGAGGTTCGGGTCCGAACTCGCGGTCCCGCAGGAGTGGAGGTATTGCTGCGATGTGGCGTAGCGACGCCGGGGGACGTGCGCGGGAGCGCACGCGAAATTCTAATTCACGGGGAGGGCCAAGTCAAGGAATCGCGGCGAAGAGCCGAATCCAGGGGCAAGGGGGCTTCTCGGGCCGGCTATGGGGAACGCGATTCTCGGTGGTGCGGGCCTCTTTACCGGTCACGCTCCGGCAGATAGAGGATGTTCCATTCGACGGGGCGGAAGCCAAGTCTCTCGTAGAAGCCCTTCACGTGGTCCTCGCAGCCGAGGCTCACCTCCTCGACTTTCTCCAGACGCGCCATCATGCGCTGAAGCATGTCGCGGCCAATTCCCGTCCCACGCAGCGGCTCATCGACAACGACATCGTCGATCACCGCCCGATAGATGTCATCGCCGAAGGCGCGGCAGAACGCCACAAGCCGGTCGCCGTCCCATACGCCGAGGGTCGCGATGCTCAGCAACAGGACTTGGGCGATGCCCTCGTCGCTGCGGCCGGCCGCCCAGTCTGTCTGGTCGAGTAATCGTCTCAACGGCGCCACAGGGATCTCACGGTCGAACGAGTAGTCCAACTTCATCGCGCGTCAACCCTCCGGTGCAGTGCCCTCGTCGCCGAGGTCGGGGTCGCCTGGGGTTGTGTTGAAAAACCGATTACCCATGGCTGTGGGGTGTCACGGTTTGTGTGACGGGGCCCCGCAGGGCCATTCTGCCATCCTGAGCCCGTCCGCGGGGCCCCGCCGATTATACGACATCGGCACCCCACGGCTATTCCATGTTTTTCAGCACAGCCCTGGATGGCTCTCCGACCAACACGGGGACAGACCATATGGCCTGTCCCCGATTGTGCTCAGTCAATGGGACGGTCTGACTGCCGCGCGCCACGGTCTTGCGCGGCCAGTTACGGATCGCCGTGCCCGGCGTACGCGAGTGCCGGGCAGAAGTGAGGGCGGCTACCCACCGCCCCCGGGAGCCGGCGCTTGGGAGCCCCCGGCACCTTGTGTGGGTGGCTGGGCCCCGCCGCCCTGCATGCCACGTGGGCCACCCATCGGGGCCCCCTCCTCGGGTGGGGGTTCAGGCGTGGGACTCCAGGTCAGCTTCCAGATCACATACAGGACCACGAGTAGTACGACGATGGCGATGACAATCGCCAAGGGGCTAGCCTGTTGCTGGCGCATATCGTTTCCTCCTTATTCGCTGAAGATCGCGAGACCGCAACATGCAGGCCGGCGTGGATCGTCCGGCGGGCCGCATCCCCGTCCTCCCTGCCGTCACATCGGCACGCCCACCGTTCCCGCACCCTACGTCCAATTCGCGATGCGCCGGGCGATCACCTCCTGCAATTCCTCGGTCCGCACTGAGGAACTTGCCGCCCGGCCGCCAAGCTTACAGCGTGTTGTGGTAGATGCGGTCCACGAGTTCCATCGTCTTCACAGCGTCCGGCAGGCACGTCTCCGGCTGCTGACCGGTCTTGATTGCGTCGACGAAGGCGCGGTTCTCGCCCTCGAAGCCATAGTAGACGCGGTTCTCGTCGCTGCCGCCCGCAGCCTTCTGCGCGGTGATCCGCTTGGGCTTGTCGGCGCCGTCCACGTAGACTTCGGCACGCGTGTTCGGGTTGACGTAGGCGGAGATGCCTTCGCCGTGCATCTCGAACTGGTGGATGCGTCCGCCGACACGCCAGTTGGTCATCAGGATACCAGAGCCGCCGCCCTCGAACTCCACCAGCGCGTTGAACCGCGTCCCGAAGTGCAGGCCCTGGTTGCTCACGTCGCCGACGACCTTGGCGACGTCGCCGCCGATGTACCGCAGCGTGTCGACGGCATGCACCGCGTCACAACTGAGGATGTCGATGGCGCCATTGTAGTAGGGTCCGGCGGCGTGCCACTTGTAGAAGCTGGACATTGCCTGGATGACCGGCCCGCCGTGGTCCAGCACCATATTCTTGCACTGCTGCATCAGGGGAATGTACCGGCGGTTGAACCCCACCAACGATACGCAACCGTTGGTCTCGGCGGTGTGGGCGAGATGCCGGGTCTGGTCCGCCGTGACCCCTGGCGGCTTCTCGAGGAACAGGTTGATCCCGTTGCTGAGCACATGGTGTGCGATGTCGAAGAGGTGGTGCGGCGGCATCAGCACGTACACACCATCCGGGGCCGTTTCCTCGATCATCGTCTTGTAGTCGGAGTACGTCTTCTCGATCTTGAACTTCTCAGCCGTCGCCTGGAGCTTGTCAGGGACAAGGTCGCACAGTCCGACGATCTCAACATCGTCGAACACGGCGAGCGACGGATAGTGGACACTGTTGGCCATCCCACCAGCGCCCACCAGCGCCAGTTTGACTTTGTCGCTCATGGATGATCACTGCCTCCCAGAGAATCATTCGCGCCCCAAGACAACATGGGACTGTTGTCAATTCGGCACTCACCCAGCCGAGACCTCCCTGTATTTCGACGGGCGACTGTCGACCGGAACGTCGGCGCGGCTGCCCGACCGGGAGGAATGTCCGCGCGACTCGGCGAAGCGTACACTTCACAGTAGGGTTGTGGTGAGAAACGCGAACTAGTGTCCTGTCCCTGAAATAGCTTGTATTAATAAGCTGTGTCGGCTATCATGCTCTTCAACAGAGGAGATGATGCCGATGCGCACAGGGCGCCCTAAAGCTCCACTCGTCGTGGCCGACGACCAGCGAGAACAACTCGAAACTCTCACTCGCTCGCGCTCCTTGCCCAGTGGCCTCG
>JALGSS010000526.1 GCA_029821745.1 Candidatus Zipacnadia bacterium | reverse complement strand
TCACGTCCCCGTACTCGAGATACAAGGACACCTCGTCCAGCAGTTCATACTGCTTGCCGCCGAAGGCGTCCCCGTACTGCATCAGCACCCGCGCGTTCTGCTGCAGGCGCGTGATCTGCTTCTCGTCGAGGTCGCTCTCCCCCGCTCTTTGCCCCAGGCGGCTGATCGCGAGATCGAGGGTCTCGGGGTCGGCGTCGATTCCGTGGTACTCGCGGATCGCCGCGCGTGCCTCGTCGTAGTAGTCCTCACGCGCCGCTGCTATCGGGTTCGGGTGCTTGAGCAGGCCGAGGTCACGGCGCTGCTGGGACGGCGACGACGTCATGAACTTCGCCAGGCCGAAAACGGAGAGTTCGATCACGAGTTTCGGGTCACCTCATCGTTCGAGTAGGCCGCAGTCACTGCCGGGGCGTCCATCTGAAGCGACGGAGAGCGACCCATGGCCGCTCCCCGGATGTTGGCGTGTCTGAGGTCGTCCTACAGCTCGACTTCCTTGCCCGTCTCGCCGCTCTTGTAGATGCCGTCCAGGATCCGCTGGGTGATGAGCGCCTCTTCCCCAGGCACGGGCGACGGCTTCTTCTTCTGGATCGCCTCCACGAACCGGCGAATCTCCTCCACGTGCCCCGCCCGCTCCGGGTAGTTGAAGATCTCGTTCGTGATATTCTCCAGGACGCCCGCACGCTCCCGGACGAGGGCTGTCGGCTCAAGCTGGCAGCCGCCCTTGTCGCCGCAGAGGACCACGTTATGCTGCCCGGAGACGAGGTTCAGCGCCCAGCTTGCCTCGAGGATCACCGTCTGGCCGTCGGCGAATCGGATCAGCGCGAAGGCCGCATCGTCCGGCACCGTGTACTTCTCCGGCGGGAAGGGCATGAGCGGGGACTTCTTGGTCGCCAGAGTATTGTACACGCCCGCCGAGACGGAGACCGGCTCCGGGAAGCCCATCAGGTGCAAGGTCAGGTCGAGCACATGCACGCCGATGTCGTAGATCGGCCCGCCCTCGGAGAGTTCCTTGGTGACGAACCCGAGTCGCCCCGGCACGCCGCGCACCCGCAGGTACTGGGCCCTGCCGAAGTAGATGTTCCCAAGCTCGTTCTTGTCCACCCAGCGCTTCATCTGTGCCGCGCCCTTGGTGAACCGCAGGGTCTGTCCGACCATGAACATCTTCTTCGCCTTCTTGCCCGCCTCGATCATCTCGCGGCACTGATCGGCGCTGATCGCCACAGGCTTCTCGACGAGGACATGGCGGCCCTTGGCGAAGGCGTCCAGCGTCGGCCGGCAGTGCCAGGAGTTCGGCGTGCAGACGGTGACGATGTCCAGGTCCACCTTGTCGAGCATCTCCTGGTAGTCGTTGAAGCAATTCTCCGCCGGCACACCGGCTTTCTCGGCAAACCGGGACAGGCTCGCATCCGAGACATCCGCGGCACCGACAACTTCGACGCTGTCCAGCGCCTGGTAACCCGGCAGGTGCGCCCCGGTGGCGATGCCCCCGGTCCCGACGAATCCGACTCGCAGCTTCTTGGCCATGACTGGATCCTCCCAATTGGTCCGGCAGCTCCGGCGCGCTCGCAGCCCACCGGACAGGCACTCAGTTGTTAACGTTGATCACCACATACGTCCGCGCGAGGGCGTTTTCCTTCTCACCATATGCCACAATCTTCAGCGGGATACGCTTGTTGGGCAGCGTGGTTGTGTCGAGGGTCAACTCATACGGGCACACGTCAGTCTTCTTGACGACCTCGCCATCCACGAGCCAGCTCACCGTGGGCCGCAGGACGGGGGCCTTGACCCACGCGCTGACGCGGATCGTCCCCTTCACTGTACTCTCGTGGGGCAGCTCGGAAATCAGCGGGGGCGTCTGCGGCCGCTCCCACAGCTTGAAGGGCACCTTGCTCAGGTAGTACGGGACACCGATGGCGTCCTTGTAGGCGGCCAGAACCTGCTCGTTGTCGGTCAGGCAGTAGTTGTTCAGCTTCCGCGCCGGGTTGGATGGCTTGCCGATGTTGTTGCGGCTGTACCAACTAACCATCTTCACCCGCGGGAAGCGGCGTGGCAGCGAGGCGTACAGGTACCGCAGCTTTGAGATGGCGAAATCCGTGACGTCCTTGTCCGTGGCCGCGCAGTAGTGGGTCACCGCGTGCTCGGAGATCATGATCGGCTTGCGTTGGCTATACAAGCTGTACACGTGGAGCAGGTTATCGGTGGGGTCCTCCTCGAAGGCGGGCTTCTGCGGGTCCCCATTGTGGCAGTACACGGTGTACATGCTGACGCCGACCCAGTCCACGTACTCGTCGCCGGGGTAGTAATCGGCCATGTTCTGCTCGGGGAACGAGTTCGGCGACCAGACCATCGCCACATTCGGGGCTTCGCGCTCCATCACATCATGGACAATGCGGAACTTGTCGATAAACTCTTCAGGGGTCCCGTAGTCGTTCCAGTCCCCGTTCATCTCGTAGCCGAAACGGACAAACACCGGGCAGTTGGCGCGCCGGGCCTCCTGCGCAAACTCCTGCAGGTATTCGTCGTCTTTGATCTCCCCCAGCTTGTGGTTCTTGCCCTCCCAGGCGATATGCGGGGCGGCGCCGAACTCCTTCAGATGCGCCGCCCATTCCTTGGGGAAGGGCCTCCCGTAGAGGAAATAGTTGAAGTACGAGGCGTGGGCCTTACCGGTGAGCTCGGCGAACTTCGCCTTGTCCGCGCTGCGGCGGCCGTCGAGGAGCCTCCCCGTGTACAGCTTGTCATCGTCCTCATTGAAGGCGCCGATATAGCAGCCGTAGAAGGGCTCGAACTTTGCGCCGGTGTATGAGCCGGGCGGAAGCTTCCCGCCGGGCTCCTCCACGTACAGCTTCGCCTCGCAGGCCAGGGATGAGCCCTTGCGCTGCCAGATCCGATACGCGCCCGCGTCACCGATATCCTTGTAGATCGCCGCCGCCTGCAGGTACGCGCCCGACGCTTCGGGGTAGCGCCCCGCAGCCTCATAGGCTTCGGCGAGAGGGCGGCAATTGGCCGCCGTGGGATTGGCCGCGACGACGGTCTCCAGAATCGCGACCGCTTCGTCGTACTTCTCTTCCTCGAACAGGACCTTGGCCTGCTCGCGCAGGGCCGACTCATCTGCCCACGCGGGCCCTCCCACCATCAAGCACAGCAGCACCAGGGCCAAGGTCACCAGACGCCAAGCGGCATTGTCGATGAAATCCGTTCTCTGCTGCGATGTGAGCTGCAACGCCATTGCTGTATCAGGCACCGGTCACATTCCTCCTGTACGCCCCCCGAGAGTGCGTGTCCCCGGCTGTGTCACAAGGCGTCCCGGTGATCTCAGTCGCTGAACCTGGACTCCCATACATCAATGCCGCCGAGCTGGATCGGCACATGGATGAAGGTCACCGTGTTCAGGCCCAGGGCCCCGTCGATGGCCGGGCTGAGTTCCGAACCGTGCTCAATATGGATGCCGCGAGCGCCCAGGGATTCGGCCACCTTATCGAACCGGATGTTCCCCAAGCTCGCGCCGCAACTGCAGTCCTCTCGCAGTTCGTCGACGACGATCCCCCACGCGCAATCGCTGGCAACCACTGCGACGTACGGGGTCTCGTGGCGCAGGGCGGTCTCGATGTCGCCGAGGGTGAATCCGGCGGAGCCGTCGCCGCTGAGCAGTAGCAGCGGGTGATCGGGCCGCGCCATCTTCGCCGCGACCGCACCGGGGATTCCCCAGCCCACGACACCACTGGTGCCGCAGGTCTGCCAGAAGCTCGGGTGGCGATCCCAGAGGATCATGTGCGCCCAGCGACCGATGTTTCCGCCGTCCAGCAGGAAGGTGATGTCGCGCTCGAGGAAGGGCTTGATGGCCCGCATCACGCACATCGCCGGGACGGGCGTCTCGAGCTCGCAGAGCCGATCATCCCACTTGCCGATGAACGCAGCCCTGGCTTCCTGCGCCCGGCCGAGCCAGTCGGTGAACTTC
>JALGSS010000525.1 GCA_029821745.1 Candidatus Zipacnadia bacterium | reverse complement strand
CGTCGGTCTACAGCATCGCGTCGGCGAGGCGCTTCATGGAAGAGATTGACAGCGAGTGGTTGGGTCTGAACCTGGACAACACGCACCTGGAGCGTGTCGGCGACTGCCCGGTGGCGGCCGTCAGGGAACTCAGAGAGTGGATCTTCACCGGACGCATCCGCGACTTCAGGAGCAATGATCTGGGCATCGGCCTTACCGAGAACCAGGTGCACACGGACCTGGAGATTGTGATGGTCGAGATCGTCGGGCGCCGGGGCTTGGCACGCTCGGCGATCGCCGACATCATCACTGAGACAATCAGTGTGCTGAAGTCGTACGGGTAGAACTGGGGAACTGAGGCGAACACCGTGGCGGGCCGGTGGCGCAAGGCCATGGACGGCCCGCCGCCACCGCGTCGGGGGTTGGCCGGCGGAGCCATCTCGAGATGAGCCCGGCCGGGCCTATCTCGCCGGCGACCTCTCGCGCCAGGAAGGGCGACCGGCGTCGGTAGACGAAATCAACTGACCGTTCGCGGTGGGAAGCCTAAAGCAACAGGCGCAGACGAGAAGCAAGAAGCTGTGGGCGTAGTGACGGACCACATGAGTTCTTAAACGTTGGGAGGCGTACCGAAGTGTTGAAAACAGCAGTCGTGGGGCTGCGAGACATCGGTAACTTGCATGCGGACTGCTACCGGTCCAGTCCCCACGCGGAAGTTGTCGCGGTCTGCGACATCATCCCCGAACGCGCAGACGCAGCCGCAGAACGCCTCGGCGTGCGGAAATACTATGACCTGCCGACGATGCTGGAGAAGGAAGACCTCGACATTGTCGACGTGTCCACCGGGGGCGTGGAGCGCGGCAGCGACCACTATGCTCCGACCCTCACGGCCCTTGAGGCCGGCTGCAATGTGTTGTCCGAGAAGCCGATCTGCAACAACATAGAGCACGCGCGGGAGATGGTGGCGAAGGCTGCGGAAGCGGGCGTTTGCTTTGGCGTCAACCTGAACTACCGGTTCAGCCCGGCCTGCCGGAAGGCGAAGCAGTGGATTGAGGAGGGACGCCTCGGCGAGATCAACTTCGTCAACAAGGTCCAGTGGATCCGCAGCAGTGGGAAGACCGAGTGGTACCACATGCGGGCCCTGCACCCCCACAGCATGGACATCATCCGCCTGCTGTGCGGCGAGGTGAAACAGGTCCACAGCTATATGAAGCGCCGGGAGGGCAACATCTGCTGGAGCAATGCCTCCATCAACATGCTGTTTGAGAGCGGGGCCATCGGCCACCTCAACGGCAGCTACGACATGACGCGCTTGCACCCCATGGAGCGCACGGAGATCGGCGGAACCGAAGGACGCATCGTCTTCGAGAACGTGTTCGAAGACCTGTGGTTCTATCCCCACGATTCCACTGAGGTGACCCACGTCCATAACTCGATCTTCAGCGACCTCACCTGCTTCAACGACACCTTCCGCGTGCGCATCCACCGGTTCTGCGAACAAGTGGCTGAAGGCGCCACGCCCGACGAGATCGAGGGGTCCGGCTACGACGGCCTGCGGGCGCAGGAGATGATCGAGGCAGCAATCCGCAGCCACCAGACGGGAGACGTCGTGGAAGTGCCACTCTGAGCAACCGCACACGGGCGTCCAGAACAAGGGTGGGAAGGCATCGTTCACATGACCGCAGCGGAAGCCAAGCGACGATGGCGGGGTCCAGTCGTTCCAGTACTGACGTTGTTCAATGAGGACTACAGTCTTGACCTCGGCGGGCTGCGGAGAAACGTCGAGTACCTGCTCAGCGCCGGGGCGCAAGTTGGTAACACGGTGCTGCTTGTGTGTGGCGCAGGTGGGGACTTCCCTGTGCTCACGACTGAGGAACGCAAGCGCGTCTCGGAGACCGTAATGGACGTTGTCGGTGACCGCATCCCGATCATCGTGGGCTGCGAGCACACGAGCACGCTGACGGTCATCGAGCTGGCCCAGCATGCCCGGGAGATCGGCGCGGACGCGATCCAGATGTGCCCCCCGTACTACTACACGCCATCCCAAGATGATGTGGTCAACCACTTCAAGATGGTCAGTGATACGGTTGACATCGGCATCGTCCTGTACAACACATGGTGGACGGCGCCGGATGTGGGCCTCGACGGGCTCGAACGGCTCGCGACGCTGGAGAACCTGATCGGTGTGAAGTGGTCAATGCCGGTGAACCCGCAGTACCAGCTCGGGTACGACAGGTTCGCCGACAAGCTGGCCTTCATCGATAACATGGTGAACCACGTGTACTGCCATATGCAGGGGGGCTGCGCCTGGATCAGTCATGTCTCGAACTTCTGGCCACAGCACGACTGGGAAATCCTGAAACTTATGGACGCCGGGGAGTATCAAAAGGCACAGCAGAAAATCAACTCGTTCAACGCCGCGTTTCGCGAATTCCGCCGGGAGATGGAGGCGCAGACCGGGGGCGAAGGGCACGCCATCAAGAAAATCATGGAGATGGTGGGCCTCGTCGGTGGGCCATCGAGACCACCGACACGCTACGTTCCCATGAGCGAGGACCAGCGAACGGCGCTGGCGGCAGTTCTCCGAGACCGCATCATGGTCTAGAGTCGGAGCGGCTCGGCAAGCCGCTCAGGGCCGATGCGCAACCCGTCCTGCCGCGTGGCGCTGCACGCCGGTCCGTCGTCTCAGGTACGCTGCCCCAGAGCGCCCATACCGGCACCCTTCGGCCACGTGGCTACATCTGCAGGAGGCTGTATCCGTATGCGTCGCATATCATTCCCACTTGCACTCACCTTCCTTGCGCTGAGTCTGGGCACCGTCGCCTGCTGGGCCGAGACAGGGCAGATTCTCGGCACGGTGATGGGGGCCCGTAGCGGGATTCCCGTGTCGGTGCACCCGGTAACGCTCCTCCAGGGCAGGGACGTTCTGGCTCGTTCGCTGACCGACCGCCTCGGGAAGTTCAAGCTGGACTTCAGCTATACGCCAGGCACGCCGCTGCAGATCAAGACCGGCTCGACGACAGGCTACCTTCCGGCCGAGGGGGTCGTGGACCCCAACACCGAGGTGGCTATCAAGGTCATGCCTCGGTGGGCGACGATCATCGGCATTGTGACGGACCGTGATACGGTTCGCGGCCTGGCGGACATCCCCGTTCAGGCGGGCCGCGGCGAGGAGTTGCTTTCGGATAACTGGGCGTTGGTCAAGACAGACCCGACCGGCGTGTTCATGATGAAAGTTCCCGCCTTCGACGGGGACGATGTGACCAACGTGGTGCGCGACCTGTGGCTGTCGGTCAACGAGACCGAGGCATCAAGCGAGAAGCACGCAGTCATTCACACAGACACCGTATCGCTATGGGCATGGCCTGATCCGACGCAGCCGACGAAGGTTGAGGTATCTCTGCCGATGGCGAACGCCACCGGACTGACCATCGCGGACGTAGTATCGATCAAGGTCCCGGACGCCCTCAAGAATGCCGTGCAGCCGACTGTGGCCACGCCGGAGACGCCGGATACTAATGTGCCGGCGACCGTAGCGGCGACAACGGCTGAGGGGACGCTGCAGGCAGGGGAGTTCATCTGGACTTGCCCGAAAACCGGGCAGAGGTACAAGATCACGATCGTGCCCATCGACTGACGCCGCCGGTGCCCAAGTGGCAAGACATGATCATGCGGAAGCCATCGCCGGCATACTGACGGACGCCGATCACCGGGAGGCGCACGCGTCTCCCGGTTTCGCTTTGGGCAGAGAGCAGCCTGGAGCTTGCCCAACCTGACTGGGAGGTCACCATGAACGTTCTCTTCATCTCGATAGACACACTGCGCGCCGATTACCTGGGCTGCTATGGTCACCCACGCCCGACCAGCCCTCACATGGACCGCTGGGCGGCCTCGGGGCTTGTGTTCGAGGAGTTCATCGCCCCACACATTCCTACGCATCCGGGTTACACGACGATGTTCACGGGGAAGGACACGTTCAGCCACCAGATCATCACCCAGGGAGGAAGGCTGGAGCTCGACGGGAGCATCAAGACGCTGCCGCAGATTCTCGGCGAGCGGGGATACTTCACGGCCGCGGCAGACAACCTGGGGCGATGGTTCTCGCGAGGCTACGAGGTCTACGAGGGCTACCAGTGGAGCCACGACACAGACGGCGCCTGGAAGAAAGGGGAGGCCGTGAATGAGAC
>JALGSS010000524.1 GCA_029821745.1 Candidatus Zipacnadia bacterium | reverse complement strand
CTGTGGATGGGTATAATACATATGCAGGACCGAACCCGTCTCGAGAGGCGGACGTAGGCTCTGCCTGGGCCCCCTAACAAGGGGGCCCCACTACTTCCGGGCCCTGATGATCCCGTCGGGATCGTGCCGCTACCTACACGTCGTACTCCACGTCCACCACGGACTTCGTCTCCCAGCTCTTGATCGCGGCTTCGATGGTGAGCTGGGCCTTCAGCGCATCCTCGGCCTTCGCGTTGATGTCTTCGGCCGCGACACCGTTGGTCAGGTCCTCAAGCCACGCGTGGATGCGGCTGGCAAAGGTGTCGCCAAAGCCCATCATCCCGCCCAGGTAGTGGTAGACCTCCACCTGCTGGGAGTTGCGAGGGTAGTAGGTCAGGACCTCGCAGGCCTCGTCGATCACGAAGCGGCCCTCGGAGCCGACGATGTCGCACTGCTCGAGACCGTAGGAGCCGCCGGCATCGTAGCTGCCGGTCAAGTGGCCGATGATCCCGGTGTCGAACATCATGTTCACGTGGGCGTTGGACCAGATCTCCCGACCCTCACCCTTCATACAGAACATCTGCACGCTCGTGACGTTCCCGCAGAAGTAGCGCATTACGTCGATGGAGTGGGGATGCAGGGCGCGCAGGTGGAACCAGGGAGAACTCTCATTGGGGTTGTTGATCCACATGCGCATGTTGATCAGGTGCAGCTTGCCCAGACGTCCTTCGTTGACCCATTCCTTCGCGCGGAGGGCGGCCGGCGTGAAGCGGTGGTTGAGGTCGATCGCGTAGGGCAGATTCTTCTCCTTGGCCTTCGCTACCATCTGCCTGCCGTGGTCGACGTTGTTGGAGATCGGCTTCTCCCCGAGGGTCGGGATTCCCGCTTCGAGCAGTTCCATGGTCGGCTCGAAGTGGTCGCCCCCGTTCTCGGTACCCGCCGTGCACATGCTGGCGGCGTCGATCTGGATGTCTGCATTGAGCAGTTCCTGGATGCTGTAGAAGGCGGGGACTCCGAGACGCTCGGCGGCAGCGTCGGCGCGCTCCTTGATGATGTCGCAGACGGCGACGACTTCGGCCAGATCGTCGGCCGTGTAGCAGTCTGCGTGGTTGTTACCGATTCCGCCCATTCCAACGACAGCGACTTTGATGGCCATGACAGGATTCCTCCCAGGAATCAGGCTCGCCCATAGACGGCGAGCGTTGGTGTGTAGCTGTGTGCGTTCGTGTGAAGATCCAGACCTATTCCTCGTCAGACTCAGAAGGCCTTCCGGCATTACTCAGAGGTCTCGGGCTTGTCCGGGACGGTGATGACGCGCAGATCGTCCACATCCACGTGCCCAGTCGACGTGTTGCCGGCCATCTCGACGACGTACACCGACTGCCACACGAGCGGCGGCTTCAGACCTGCGGGGACAGATGCCTCCAAGCGACGCCACTTCTCACTCCAGTCTACCTTGCTCGCGAAGGTGACGAGTTCCCGCGTGCCGTCGCCGTCAACCACCGCAGCCCGCAACCACGCCGGTCGGGATGACGCGCCTCGCGCCAGCAGGGACAGCTTCAGCGTCGAGCCCATCTCGCGGTCGAGACGGATGTACGCAGCCCGGGTGCCTGACGTCTCACCCAGGTCGAACTTCAGGCGACAGTAAGATGCGCCCTGGCCGGCGTCACCCTTGAGAACGCTGACGCTGCCGGATACCTTGTCGTCGTCGGGGTACTTGGCGAACCGCACGTTGGGTGCCGCTTCGAAATCCTCGAAAGGCACCTCCGACGCGACCCGGATCGTGGCGACTGCGGTGCCTTCGCCCACGGCGACACGCACGGTCGCTGTTGCGCCGGGCTGCTGAGCCGTGAAGACTCCCGGCTCGCCGGCCTCCACGGCGTCGCCCTCAAGGGTCCACTCAATCCGGTCCTCGGGCAGCCAGACATGGCCGCCATCCTCGTCAAGTCCGCGAACGGAGAACTCGACCGTTTCGCCGGCCATGAGAAGCGCCTCCGGGGGCGTGATCTCCAGCTTCGGGCAACTGGCGAGGACGCGCAGGGAGATGTCGGCGGAGGCTGTGTCGGCCTCCGGGTGCGACACGCGCACCTGGCCCTCGCCGATCTTCTCGCCGATCACCAGGGCGCGGTCCGCGACAGTCGCCTCCACGGGCTCTTCCTCAGCAACGCCGCCAACCTGCAGCTTGTTCAGATCGGGCGTCACCGGGTTGTACCAGTTGTCGGTGGGATAGACGGTCAGGGGTACGCGCGCGCCGGGCAAAGCGACGACGGCTCCCGGCAGGACTGTCATCTTCGCGAAGGGCCCTCGCGGCGCAGTCGAGCGGACCAGCACGGCATTGGCGATCCTCCGCTGCCCACCGTCCGAGGGCCGGTTCACAGTCTCCCCGCGGACCCAGGCCGTCGTGGACCCGCCCCCATCGAGATTCACCGCGTCGGTGCACCCGAGCTCTTCCATGAGTTTGGCCAGCTCATACATACGCATACCCACGCTCCAGCCCCGCTGGCGGCCGTCGACCGTGACGAGAATGATCTCGCCCTTGTTGTAGCCGATGGCGGTGCGCGGATGCCTGGGGGCCCTCGCACTGTCCGCCGGGACGATCTTGCCACCCTTGATGAGCTCCGGGCCGCCGCCGACCGCAAAGTCCACGGGGCCCTTGAGTTCGGGGGTCAGCGTCTGGATGGTGACCGGGTCGCCCGGCTTGAGCTTGCCCACAACCGTCTGAGCGTAGCCGTCGGCGCGCAGAAGCACGTCTCGCTTGCCGATCGCGCGTGTCTGGCCCTCCTCGACGATCTCCAGCACCGCGCCTTCCCACTTGCCGTTGGGTGTGAGCGGGAGCCCATCCATCCGCACGATGGCATCCCCGGCCTCGGCCGGCCATCCCCATGAGCTCGTGTTCGCCACCGCGATGTCCTTCGAGGGCTTCTGATTCAAGCCGATGCGCGGAATGGAGCCATAGGGGGTCTTCAGGGACACCTGGGTGTCGAAGGAGCCGATCCGCGCCGTGCCGTCCGCCATCAGGGCGAAGCCGGTGCGGTTCCTAGCCGTCATGATCAACTCGCCATTGCACACCGCCATCCCGCAGAGGGTGCCCGCAGCCGCGTTTCCTGCCATGACGAAGAAGTCGGCGTTCGCGGCGGCAATCACATAGTCATCCGTCTCGTTCTCGCGGGCGATGATGCCCGACAGGCGCTCCACACCACGTACGACGCCATCACCGTTGGCGGCCTGCAGCTTGATGAAGGCCTCGTCCCGTCTGATCCGCAGGACCCTGATCTCCCACGGGCCCTCGGCTCGGCTGATGGACGTATACGCGACCCCCGGACCGATGGGGCGGGTAACGATGATGTCGGCAGCGCCGCAGATGGATGCTGCGGCCAGGAAAACGCCGATCAGTGCAAATGGCAATACGCGTCGCATGGGAGATCGCGTGCCTTTCGTAGCGAAGTTGCTGTAGTGGGACGAGAACGACACTCGGCGGGCTTCCCACATCTATGGTCGCCTTGGCCTGCCAGCAGTATACATGGCGGAAGCGCCGAGGGGGCTCGTTTTTGCGTGTCCGGCCCCCGAAGTCGGGTGCTCGCGGCGGATCGCCTTACTGATTTCGTACCAGGAAAGACCCCGCTTCTATATTGGTTTGATACGTTATGATACTGTATGATAGTCTGTGTATTGGGAGTAGCACGAATACCCCTGCGATATGATACGACTTGATGAGGTGGAGCATGATGAGACGCCAGACGCTAACCGGTCAGATGCTCGGAGAGGCCTTCGGATCCTTCCTCCTGGTGCTGTTCGGAACGGGAGCGGTCGCCGTCGCAGTGCTGACGGGAGCACTCCAGGGACTGTGGCAGGTAGCCACTGTCTGGGGCTTCGCCATCGGCCTGGCCATCTACGCTGTGGGGGCTGTCAGCGGCGCACACCTGAATCCGGCGGTCACTCTGGCGATGGCGGTGTTCCGAGGACACGAATTCCCGTGGCGTAAGGTTGGTCC
>JALGSS010000001.1 GCA_029821745.1 Candidatus Zipacnadia bacterium | reverse complement strand
ACCTCGGGGAACTCCAGTTCCCAGTGGAAGAAGCGGTGCTCGGCGGCGGCTTCAATGGCTGTCTTCGCGATCTTCCGATCCTCAGGGGAGAGGCGATCCCAGGACGACTGCCGATTGTCCCCCTCACCCTGACCCTCTCCCGCCAGGGGAGAGGGGGACGGACCCTCACCCCGACCCTCTCCCTGGAAGGGAGAGGGGGGCGGCTGCCGGTCGCCGCGGGCCATGAGCCACTGCTTGTTCTCCTTCGAGAGGAGGAAATCGACGGCCGGATCGTGCACGTGCTTGGTCTTGCCCCGCCCCAGAGAGAACGGCTCGTTGCCGAACCAGCGGCTCGTGTAGATGTCCATCACGCGCTTGGCCGGGGCCAGGGCATCCAGCGCTCGGCGGTACTGCGCCCGCGATTCGCTCACCATCTGGGGCGTCACGTCGGAGAGTTCACCTACCGCTCGCATCAGGTCCACGGCAATGAGCATGCGAGCGAACTCACTCGTGTGGAAGAGCGACAATTGTTCGGGCCGTTCCAGGGCTTCACTGATCGTGGCCACATCGGACCCGATGAGCGAGTTGCCGCAGCGGAGGTGGTGGTCGAGGAAGGAGAGCGGCGCGCCGAGCGTGAAGCAGTCGAGCCAGAGACTCACCTTCGCCAACTCGACCGCCATCGGGTTCAGGTCCACGCCGTAGACGCAGCGCTTCAGGACGTGCCGCTTGAGCAGGTTCACGTCGGTCAGTCGCCCCGCGTCGATGGTGATGCCCTGGTCCTCCATCGAGGAGAGGATCGATTCACGGGTCTGCTGGAGGTACTCCACGACCGGGTTCCAGGGGAAGGCGTTGAGGAAGTCGATCATCCGGTCGGTGATGCGGTCCACAGCCTCGACGAGGAAGTGGCCCGAGCCCATGGCCGGGTCGAGGACTTTCACGCTGAAGAGGTCCTCGACGAGGTCCTTGTGGTCGAGATAGGCTTCGCGCTGCGGATCGTCCGCCCTTCGGCCCATCTTCTGAAGCGCCTCGGCCTTCTCGCGCTTCTTCTTCAGCGTCCGCTGGGCCGCGCGGAGTTTCCGGCGGCAGGCCTCGAACTTCTCCTCCAGGATGGGGCCGACGGCGTGCTCGACGATATACTTGACGATGTGATCCGGCGTGTAGTACGAGCCGGTGGCCTTGCGCTCCCCTCGGTCCTTTGCCAGGTAGGTCTCGCCCTTCCGGTAGGTGCGTTCCTTCGCACTTTTCCCCCGCCCCGTCTTGAGTATCCGCCGCTCATCTCGGACCGCCTCCGCGTACGGGATGACCTGCTCGGTCTTCTTGCCGCGGACGATGGCCATCTTCCGGGGCGCGATCCGGAGTTTGTACTCCAGGAGGCCCTCGTAGATGCTGCCGAGTTGTCGGACGCCGAGCGATTTGTAGTCGATGGGGACGAGGGCGAAGGTCTTCTCGTCCTCGTCGCGGGCGAGGAGGTCCAGGGCCGTGGCCAGGTGGCGGTCGGGGACCTTGTGATCGAGGAGGAACCGGGCGTTGACCGCCTCGTCCGTGTCGTCCTCAGGGTCCGCCTCCGTCAGGAACAGCCCGCCGTTGTAGATCGGGACGTTGAGCGTGGCGTCGCCCCGGTCGATGACCTGGAAGAGCCGCATCAGCCGGTCGTAGAGGTCGTACGAGTCGGCGCGGTACGTCCGGCGCAGGCGGCCGGTGGCGTCCTCCTCCACCTTGCCCGCGTGCGCCGCGACCTCGGCCTTGAGCCGCGACAGACTGACCTCGCCATAGTGCCGGGACTCCTTGACCGGCAGGAGATCGCGGGCCTCGGCGTAGAGGAGGAACAGGAGCCGGTAGAGGAGCGTGAGCGTGCCCTGATAGACGTGGTCGAGCGTCTCCTGGGGGAAGTCCCTTCGGGACTCCTGGCGCATCGCCTCGACGAAACCGGCGGCCAGGTGCGGAAAGATGCGCTCGAAGATGCGGCCCTTGAGGCGATCCTCCAGCCGCTTCGCGTAGTCCCGGCTGCCCTGGACCATCTGGTCGAGGAACGTCCGGGCTTCGGCCTCCTCCTCGGCCACGGCCACCGGCTCGAACGCTTGCCGCCGAAAGAAGAGCCAGAAGTACCGAAACGCCCTGGCTGGATCATCGAGGGCGATGATCTCCTCCAGGTCCACCTGGTAGTAATTCGTCGCCCGCGAGTGGGCCTTGCTCCAGTAGAGCCGCCAATGCTTGCCGTTGGTGACGATGACCCAGTCGGCCTCGCCCTTCTCCAGGAGACTGACCACCACCGCGCCGGGGTTCTCTTCCGGGGTGTCCGCATCGCGGGTGTAGTCCTTGCCGTCGAGCGAGCGGTCCCAGGCGTAGGTCAGACAGACGGTCAGCGGCTGCTTGGCCTTCCCCTCGGCGCACAGGCGGAAGTCGGGTTCTCGGGCCGCAGAGGTGGCGGCCTTCCCCTTCCGCCACGTGAACCCGAGTTGCTTGAAGGCCGGGCGGAGCAGTCCCTCACGGATGTCCTTCTCGGGCTTCCCGCCCCACTTCGCCCTGGCGTCCGCCCAGAGGGAAACGAAAGCCCGGTAGGCCCCGGTGGCATCCTCCGCCCAGTGATCGTGATCCGGCAGCCGCTCGGTCAGGTAGTAGTCCGCGAACAGCGCCCGGTTGTGGAAGTGCTCCGACGACCACCACGCGACGGAGAAGGCCGAGCGGAGTTTGTCGTACTGGGCCAGAGCGTCGGATTCCGTGTACGTGAACCGTCGCAGGACGCGGAGGTCGATCCGCGTGGGCTTCTGCCGCTCGACCGAGAGCACCCGAGGCCGAACGCCCAGGCGCGGCTGCGTCGGAACACGGCCCTCGGATGGTGCTTCGGGAGAGTAGCGCTCGGCCAGGACGAAGTCGATGCGGTCGTAGTCGCTGGTGAGGACCAGGAGGAAGTTGCCGACGCGGCCACGGACGAGGTTCCGGCAGAGGGCGCGCGTGAGCGCCACGGTGACCGACCTGACTTCGAAGAGATACACCTGAAGCAGATCGCCGGGCCGCTGGCTGGCCACCAGTTCGATGTGCTTGATGCCCCTGGTCGTGGACTCAGCCGTGATGCCCAGGTTGGCGGCCGTCTGCTCGATTCGGGCTTCGGTGCTGTAGCGGAGCGCGGAGAAGAAGGCGATGACCGCCTCGCGGCTGTTCAGCCGCTGGACATCCTCGTGGCTGACCTGCCGGTCATTCACTGCGGTGTTCCCTCAGGTCACATCTCAAGTGGGCCGGCAGAGGTGGCCGCCTTGACGCACGGCTGGCAGGCAAGCAACGGACTCCCGCCATAGGTCGAGGTGTGTGAGTCGCGCTGCAACGACCTGTGCCGAAGCCAAGAGTGGGCCGAGTCAGGGCCTCCGTTCCACCGAGACTGCTGCCCGGTTGCCCTCCTCCGCCTCCCAGTCAGAAAGTCCCCCTCGACGGTTCCCATGCTCCTGATCGGTGACATCATTGTGCACCACAGACGGGGCTCACGCAAGTGCCATTTGCTTCTCGGTGGCCTCTGGGGGCGGTCAGTAGCCACCCAGGCGCGCCGAGACAACGCCACAGGAGCCCCGAGAACGACTCCAGCAGTTCCCAGGAGCGACGCGGACGGCCGGAGGCCCCTTGGGTACCTTCACGCCCGCCGACGCGCCTCAGGGAGTCGTCTGCGGCCGATGCCCCACAAGCGACGCGGAGGTGTGGGGGGCACTACACGCATCGAGTCGCCCTCTGTGGCGGTGGCGACGGCGACAGAACCTCGGTTCCCGCCCAAGGGTGACATCGTGGAGTTCATCGAGGCCCGCGAAGCGGAGGAACCAGCGGCCATCCGGCGGATCGTCTCGGACTGCACGGTGGAAGCCTTGGCGACCGTGCTCAAAGAGAACCCTCGCGGGGTGCTCCTTGCCCGGGACGAACTGTCCGGGTGGATCAAGGGCTTCGATGCGTACCGGCAGGGCCGGGGCGGCGATTCCGCGCATTGGCTGAAGATGCACCACGCGGGTCGGCTCCTCGTGGACCGCAAGACAGGCGAGCAGCGGATCATCCGCGTGCGGCGCGCTGCCGTGAGCGTGTGCGGCGGGATTCAGCCAGGCATCTTGCCGCGCGTCTTGGGATCTGAGCACATCGAGGATGGACTCGCGGCCCGGCTCGCCTTGATCATACACCTGGTTCGCCAGGCGGAAGGCGAACGTGCGCCCGAGGCGGGCGTGGATGCAGCCAGCGTGGGAGCCGGCGTCCGGCGGGCGCTGAGCGACGATGAACTGGCGCGGCTCCTGGACGCCACGGAACGCGGTGCGATAGACGAGGAGGGCAGGCGGACCGCGGAGCCCCTGATGGTGCTGGGCGTCGCCCCGGCCGACCGGGCGATGCTATATCGCGTGGCCCTCGGGACCGGATTCCGGGCGAATGAACTGAGGAGCCTGACTCCGGAATGCTTCGATCTCGACGCCGACCCGCCGACGGTAAGGGTCACGGCCGGGTACAGCAAGCGGCGGCGGGAAGACGTGCAACCGATCCGCACCGACCTCGTGGACCTCTTGCGGCCGTACCTCGCGAGGCGCGGATCGGGGCGGCCGGTGTTTCGCGTTCCCAAGCGGACGGCCGAGAGGCTACGGGCGGACCTGGCGGCGGCGGGCATTGAGTATGAGGATGGGGCGGGGCGCAAAGCAGACTTTCACGCCCTCCGGCATACCTTCATCACGCGACTGGTCAAGGCCGGTGTGAACGTCAAGGTGGCCCAAGACCTGGCCCGGCACTCGACGCCGACGCTGACCTTCGGGCGATACGCGCATGTCGAAGTAGTGGATCGGCGTAAGGCGTTTGACGCGCTGCCCCCGGTCGAAGCCGATGCCTCTAAGCGCGAAGCGCTGCGAGCGACGGGGACGGCCGACGAGACGGGCCGAGAGGTGACAGCAAATACGACAGCAACTAACCTTCCCGAACCGTCCCGAACGGTCGCAACTGGTCAGTCGGGAAACGGCGGAGCGGCGGATCGCGAGGATGCCGAAAACGGCGTCCAATCGGCCAATCGGCGCGGTTCTGCACAATCTGGCACGAACTGGCGGAGAGGGCGGGATTCGAACCCGCGGAGGAGGCGTATACCCCCTCAACGGTTTAGCAAACCGCGAGGCGGCTGACGTATCTGCTTTGGCGCCAGTTTCTTGCGTCGTCTTTCCGGCTTGCTTGCAGTCCCGCTTGCAGGAACCTGCCGTTCCATGGCCATCATCAGTCCTCTTGCCGTAGGTGCCCGTGGCCCTCGCGGTCTGGCGCTGCTCGGACTGCTCGGTCAGGTCGGGCAGATCGGACAGAACCGCCGCACGATCCGCGACCACCGTATGGCTATACCGCGCCATCGTCAGGTTGATGTTTCCGTGCCGGGCGAGATCCATGGCCACCTTCGGGTGAACGCCCGCTCGTGCAAGGTTCGAGATGTACGTGTGTCTCAGCGCGTGGAAGTCCGCGAAGCGGCCCGCCCCGTCCTCGTACGGGATGCCAGCCGCTGTCAGATCCTTCCGCAGCATTCGGACGATCTTGTCCTTCGAAGGTAGTGTGTCGAAGACGGCCGACGCCGGTGTGCGTCCGGCGATATGCGCCCGTAGCGCCGCCGCCAGTCCCGCCGGGATCGGCTGCTCATCGTCCTGCCGGTGCTTGCTGTAGGCCGCCTTGACGATCAGCCTCGGGGGGTCGTCGTCGAGCAGGCAGTTGCCGCACGTCAGTGTCCTGAGTTCGCCCGCCCGCAGTCCGGACTCCAGCGCCGTCCGGTAAAGCAGGGCACGATCCGGTCCCGGCATTCCGAAGTGCTCGGGGCCGGCCACGGCCGCCGCCAGGAGCGCCCGGCACTCGTCCTCCGTCACCGCCCGGCGGTCGTGTCGCCGGTCGGTGCGCACGTTCACGCCGCCCAGGTGTGCCACCGGGTTCTCGGGTGCCCGGCGTTCGCGGTCCAGCCACGCACAGAAGCCTTTGATCGCTTGAAGGTACCAGTTGCTCGTCTGTGCAGACATGCCCCGCTTGCCCTTCGGACCCTCGCGCCAGTCGGCCAGTTGCCGTTGCACCTTCGTCGCGTCGATATCGGACCAGAGAGTGAACCTGCACGCCCCGAGCAGCCGCTTGACGCGGTTGTGCACCTGTCGCGCCTGCTGCTCGGACGTCCCCTTGTCAACGAGGGACGCCCGGTAGTCCTCCAGGTGCCACTTCAGGGCCCGCGCCAGATGCTCGTGTTCCTTCGGCTTGTACCCACTGCGGACGTGTTCGGCGTCGCGCTCCAGTTCGGCCGCTAGTTGCTCCGTGGCCTTCAGGTCCGTGTATCCCTTCTTCCGCTTCGTCTTGCCGTCGGCGTCCCGGTACTCGATTCGGTAGGTCTCCGAGTCAAGCCGGATTCGGTCGCCCTTTCGTGTGAGCGGGGCAGTGACGATCTGCCCGCGGGCGCTGCGGAACTTGGCGAAGCGCTGCCCGCCCCGCCTGACGATCTTCGCGCTGTCAGGGATCGGCTTCGTGTACGTCGGTTTGAAGATGCTGGCCATGGCTCATTCACCTCCGCCGTTTCGGCCTCAGTTCGAGCCCCAACGCGGCGGCCAGTTTGTCAGCCGTCGTCAGGTGCAGGCTCTGCTTTCTGCCGGTCGCGTCGCCCTTCAGGAACCGGTAGAGCACGGGATACGGGACATTGGCGTCTCGGGCCAAGGCGAAGATCGACCGCTCGTCGGCCTCCGCCGCCTGCCGCAGAATCTCAGTCAACGTCCGCTTGCGGGTGCTCATACCGTACAGTATATACTATACGGTATTCCTGCTGTCAACTGAATTTCTCAGGATTTCTGCATCCGTCCCTGACCCACTCCGCCAAGTCCGCGGCTCGCCAGCGGACGCACCGGCCGATCCGCACCGGCTCCGGCAGCCGTCCCGCCGACCGCAGCCGCCACACCTGCCGCTTCGACACGCCCAGCGCCTCGGCCACGCTGTCAGCCGACAGCAGCCGGTACGGCTCCGGCTCCGTCGTCGTCACCTGCGCCTCTGCCATCTGGCCGCGCTCACGGCCATCCGCACGAGGCGCCCCGCCCCTCGCCGCCTTCGTTTGCGCCACGTTCATCGCCCTTTGCTCCTTGTCGCTGCACGATCCTGTGGTGTTGCCGCACCACTTCGCCTGCCTGCGCCCGTCTTTGGGCCGCCCACGGCCTTTCCCGGCCGTCGTTGCTTCACAGTTCCATCACCGACCGGCTCCTCATGACATGCGTGATGAGCAGGGGATACCGGGGATATCGGGGATGAGGGGCCTTCGTAGGCCGCCAAGGTCGCCTTCTTCTTCCATTTCGTCCCCGCTCGCATAGAAACAGGGGAGGGCATCGGGGACGAAGACCCCCGGTATCGAATCGCCATCACGACCTGTCCCCGGTTCTCTGCCCACCACCGCAAGCAAGACCGGGGACGGACTTGGAGGCCGAACCCACCTCCTCGGACCTCCCAGGTGGGTCGCTCCCCGAAATCCCCGAATGCCCCGGTATGTTCGACATGAGAGCAGTCAGCCACGCCTTCGGCAGCACCAGCACCCTCTGTCGGACCCCATCGACGACGCGATAAGTGGTCAGTTTGCCCCGCTCGCGCCTCTGGAGTACGCCGGCCTCGTGCAGCCGCTTACGCAGTGTCAGAGCCGCGACTGGTATGCCGCTGCCGTCAGAGGCCATTCGGTTCGCCACCCGGTACGAAGCGTCGGGGTCCAGGTACACCTCGTCGGCAACCAGGGAGCCGATGCGATCGCCCATTGGCTGCCACCGTGAATCGGACAAGTCGCGGAAATCTCGGCGCCAGCCCCACCGGCCGGGAGACTCGTATTCCTCGGCCGGCGGCCCGCCGCTTCGAGCGGCCACATGTCCAGCCCCGGCCTGAAACGCACTCACGAGGAGTTCGCGGAACCGCTCGACGGGATCGGCTGAACGCAGGAAAGCCGCCTGCGCTTCTGCAACCGCGCCAAGGGCCTTCCATGCACGCTCCCAAAGCCGACCGTGCTCCGAGGACGAAACCGCCCCTACCGCTTCAGCGAACGCGAGGAACCGGCGCCATCCCACCCCGAGATGGGCAATGATCTCGGCAGTCCGTCGGTGCGAGCCGGAGTGCCGAATCTCGGAGCGCAACTGACGCACTTCGTTGCGCAGGCACTTGGCCTCCTTGCCCTCACCGCCGCGCCGCGAAGCAAGCCACCGCAGGAACGCCGCCATCGTCGCGGCGTAAGTGCCTCTCTCGGCCTCGTGCTGACACTGGGTGACGGCCTGCCAGTCCAGATCCGTTGGCCCGAGTTCAAGCACGAGCACCCGCGCACGCAACGACTGGCCTAACGGCACATCCTCCCCGGTGGAAACCAGCAGCCCTCGCGGTGGCCTGCCCGCGCGGAGCGACGCGTCGCGCGCCATCCGTGCCCGGCCGGACCTGTTCCCCTGCGACCGCAGTAGCCGGTCCGCCTGCCCGTGTAGCCGGGCTCTGTCGAGTGCCGTACCTCCCGGAGCGAAGTCATCCACGACCATCAGGGCGTCCTTGGCGAGGAACGCCAGCTCCTCCAGGCTGTTCGCTGTTGAAGTCCAACTGGCTGGAAGGTTCCGTTCGCCGAGTTCGGCCCCGAAGTGTTGCTGAATGAGTGCCGCCAAGACCGTCTTCCCGGCACCGGTCGGGCCTGCGATGTGAAGCGAGAAGTCGGCAGGGCCGTGGACCGCTCGCCACACCGCACAGACCAGCGGGACCGTCACGGTGTCCGGACCGATATCCAGGAGCCCGAGCGTTGTGCGTATGGCCTTGCGGAGGGCCTCGCCTGTGGCCGGCGCGGGCAGCTCGAACCGCGCAAGGGACGGCGGCAGATCAACCTCAATGCCGGGTACCGGGCCATCGGGTCCGATCCCGCCGCCCCCGTGCACGAATACGGGTACGCCCCCGATGTCACGCCAGCCGGTGCAGAGAAACACGTGGCGCCGCTCAATCGTTGGGCCCGAAAGGATTTGAATGGCAAAGCGCGCGCGGTCTTTGAGGCCGAAGCCGGGTAGGACGGCCGCCGAGGCGCCCAGGTGCTGCGTGGCCCAGGACATCGAATCGAAGCGCCTGGCCGGGACCTGGAAGGTCATGGTCCGGTTGTTCTGGGTGGCCTCGATCTCGAAGGTCAGCGAATGCTCCACCCCGTCATCACGCACGATATCGCCGATGATTCGCGCAGTGAAATTGGTCAGCGGGACGTCCACGGACCCTTCACGAGTCGGCTTGAGCCAGACCAGTCCGTCGGACGTCGCCCGGTAGGAACAGTCGGTCTTCTCGCCCCGTGGCCGCGCGGAATCGTCCTGCGCGGGGGGGACGTAAGCGCCCGTCGCTTCGACCAGGTCTATCAGCGCCTCGCTGGTACCGCCGGCCTCCAGCCAGTCGGTGACATCGCCTTTCTGTGAGAGGTCAGGCAGGTGCACGATACGGACATCCGCAGCAGCCTCGTGAAGCGCTCGGGCCACGGCCTCGCCGTGATTGTGGCCTGCCAGGTCATTGTCCGGCAGAATGGCGACGCGTCGGCCGCGCAGAGATTCCCCGTATTTCGGCCGCCACTTGCCCGCCCCACCGGGGCTCGTCGTCGCGACGAGACCGATGTCCTTCAGGTGGTCCGCGTCTTTCTCACCCTCGCAGACGTACACCCACTCATTGCGGTCGGCGGCCTGGAGTTCAGGGAGCCGGTAGAGCACCCGCTTGACGCCACCAAGGTCATGGTGCCACCCGCCCTTCCCATCAGGCCGCCGCTGCCAGAAACGTTTGGGCCGGTCGCGCACCACCTGGAAGAGAAGGGCGCCTTCAGGCTCACGGTAGTCGTACGTGGCGACAATCCGGCGCTTCGCACGCCTACGGCGGGACCCTCGCTTCGCCGGGAAGAGGTCTTTTTCTGTCAGGCCAATGGCCCGGCACACATCCGCCGCCGTGCATCCCGCGTGGCAGCACAGAAGCACACGTCCATCTTCGCCAACACCAACGGAAAGGGACGGAGTCGTATCCTCATGTGCAGGGCACTTGGCCGACCACTCCCTCCCGCGCCTGCGCGGCTCGTACCCGGTCACATCGAGCAGGCCGGCCAGCACTCTCTCGATCGGTATGTTACTCATTGGCCGATCCTCCTTTCCGCGCCCGCTTCAACCCGTACGCGGCCGCGGCGGCGCAAGACATGGCGCGGTCCTTCGGCGTCCCCTGGCCCCCAGAACCACGCCCCTCTTGGCCCCTTCTGCTGGGGGATGAAGATGCGGTCACGGATCAGCCACCCGAGGTGACTGTGCGAGACCTTGAACCCCTCGCCGCGCAACGCTTCAAGTACCTGCGTCGTTCCCACCATGATCAATGGCCTCCATTACCACGGCGCGTAGCACTCATCGCTCGCCCGTAATGGATGGCGCCACATCAGGCGTGGCGACGCCACATTTGGCGTGGCAAATGGGAATTTGGTCAGCGAAGTGACCAGGGGATAGGAGAACGTGGAGTGTAGGAACAGAAGGAGCCAAGGTGTAGGTCGGTATCAAGGTGTTGCCAGAGCGGGGTATCCGGCCACCTTGCCTCCTCGTTCTTGCGAATCGCCTCTTGGGCTCGCCTTATGGCTTCACCTACGGCCTTCCGCGCCCTCTCGGCGAGGGTGCTGAATGACCGAGGTCTTCCGCCCAAACCCGTCGATTGGGCGATGGTCTTGAGAATACCCTCTTTGTCTCGGCCCAATCTCGTTTGCAGCTCCCCCAGCATCACGTCTCTCTCTACGGCAGACAGGGTCCGATCCTCTCTCACGTCCTCGAATTGCGCCTCGATCTCCTTGAGCCTGCGTCGCAGGCTCTCTAGGTCTGCCTGGTCCGCGATGGCATCGACATGAACGCCGCTGCGCTCTCTGCGTTGGTCGTCCCCGCGCAACAGGTCTGCCTCCTGGCCATTCCCTGGAGAAACAGGCTGCCCCTGGTAGGCGTCCGAGAGTATAAGGGCGGGGACCTTCTCTTCTGGCCGCGCCAGCAGGTAGGCGATGTAGTACAGGCCCTTGCAGTCCTTCACCTGCGGCAGGTAGCGTCCCTCGTGGCGGATGATCCAGTAGTCACATTCTTTCCGGAAGACGTATGGTCCTTCGTCCAATGACCGCTCTGCTGGGGTCTGCGCCCGCTTTGCCGCATCCTCTTCGGCAAGTTTGGACAGCGTCGCCGTAGCGTTCCCGTTGGTGCACAGCGACAGAGGCTCAGGGCAAACCTGGCCGGCGTCTGCCGCCATTTGGTGGTCGCGCGCGTCCACATCGGAGGGAGGGGGCACAGGCTCAGGAAAATCAACGAAGGCGGCTCCCGGTACCTTGGCCTTGGAGACGACTTCAGCGTAGAAGGATATCACCTGCTTCCGGACCTCGAGATAGTCGGCGTGGACTTCTCCCAACGTGCCACCCTGAGGAAAGAGATCCGAACGCGGCTGCCAGGGAGGCGGCGTTCCCGCCACTTGGTGGACCTTTCGAGTCCAGGTGGCAATGCCCTCGTGCAGATACGCAAGGAAGTCCACCGTGCGGCACCCCCCTATCTCGCCTTCGTTGAGCCAGTGCACCCACAGCGAGCCAGGAATATTCGAAGCACGGAACTCCCCTACGAACCGGCCAAAATGGGGGGTCATCTTCGAGATGTGGGGGGGGTCGGGCCATCGGGGGACCCACTCGTAATCATTCTCCTCAGCGAACCAGTCGAACATCACATGCGGGCCGCGCGGATGCTCAGACAGGAACCAGATCGTGAAATCGAGCCACTGTCGTAGCCCGTCGAAAGCGTCGAATAGCGTCGTCAAATCAAGTGCTTGGTCCGGTTCCGTCGCGTCTGACCCCATGTAACTGCCTCCCCTATCTCGACCCGAGAGCGACCGCCCTGCCCCCCTCTGCGGGTCTGCCCTGCCGGGAGCGTGCAAGTGCTGTGCAATAGACTAACCCCCACGGCCCATGTCTTCAAGTCTGGCACAGATCTCCCCCAGAGATTCGGGCCACAAGCGTGCCCTGGAGGGCCAGATTCGGGCGATCTGGCGGGGCCCGAACCGTTCGAGCAAGTGTGTCCGCGGCGTCGCCGAGACCGGTGCGTAACGGAACGGGGTGTTACTGCGCCGAGGTGGTGTCGCCGATTTCACTCCCACGTCGGTGCCTCGCGCGCGCGCGCGCACGGAAAAAACTAGTCGGTCCGGACGCTTGCTATATCTTCGGGCCCTGCTTGGGAGGGGCACTGACTCATCCGCTGCGCGTTGTGGCACGGCCTGGCCGGGCTTGTCACAACAGGCGGACGCTGCGCAGGCCGGAACTGCCAGCAGATTCCGAGAGAACTCGCGCGCGCGTGTCGCGCGCGCGTGTCGCGCGCGCGCGTGCATCAGGAATGGCCAGCGGAACCGAAGCGCCAGGTGCGAACGCCGCATCACTTCCATTCTACCGCCTGCCACCGGTTTCTACCACTTCGAGCACTTCCCCACTCCGTTTCAGGTCCCCCTGGCCTCACACATTGGTCCATGGATGCCTCTGAGGGGCCTGCTGTCGTCGCAGAACGCACGTTGATGTCCCGAGGCATGCCTTCGGCCCGTATCTGCGGGTGGCGTGTCGTTGAACGGTGCGTAGGACGCGCTCAGCGACTCGTAGAGGTGCACAGATTGGCGGGGGTGGTCCCTCCCTACTCCCTTGGTCGGCCGCGACTCGGAGAGGCGATTCTGGGCGGCTTCTCGGGCATTCTGTAAGGTGGTCTGGACCTGGGATGGATGGCCAGAGACAGAGGCGCCCCACTCGGGCGTCGCACTGCGCGCCCAGGGGCAGCTCCTTCACGGGTGAGGACCCTGTGGCGCTTCGTGCCCCAGACTACGTCGGAGCCGACGGCCCCTTCCCGCGAGGCCGTCGAGATGCCCTCCGGAATGTCCGTCCCGAGCAGCGTCACGCGGGCTGCGGCGGTCGGGAGGGGGGGGAGTTCGAGAGCAAAGGGCCGAGGGGCGGGAGAGAGGCGCGCGGCAGCTAACGAGGGGAGAGGAAGGCGACGGCCGGGCAGGGGCGCTTTGGCGTAACCTGCTTGATTTCAATAGGTTAGACGCGCGCTTTCGCGGCCCGGCGCCGGCATGAGAAAAGCCGGTGTCGGGTGAGATGCCGGCTTGGATTTGGCGTTGGCTCCCCGAGCCGAACGAGTTTCAACCCTGGGGGGGCGCGACAGCGGAACCTTCGAGGGCTCTTTCAGCACCGCCAGCCCGCTTATCCCGCCCGCAGACAGACGCCAAGGCAGGACAAGACCACGCCTCAGCGCGCAGGAACGTGGTTCCAGGGACAGTTCCCGGTAGGCAACTGGCAGCCCCTTTCCGACGGAGGCGTGATTGTGTATACTGCGCGGGTGGCCACCGAGAAACGAGGGCACAGAAGGCGACGTGACCCGCCGAGATCCTTTCGCACAGGTTGGTTGGCGCTGGTGGAGCGACCGAGGGGGCGAGGGGGACTATGCCACGCATCTTCGACAACATCGATCAGAAGCTGCTGCCGGCACTCAGGGAGACGTTGGCGCTCTCAGATCGCGCTGACTTCTGCGTCGGGTACTTCAACCTGCGGGGTTGGAAGAGCCTGGATGCCCACATCGAGGGGTGGTCCGGTGGTCCAGGGCACGGTTGCCGTGTGCTGGTCGGCATGCAGCGTCTGCCTCAAGAGGATCTTCGCGAAGGCCTGCGCCTCGGTCGTGGCCAGGAACGGCTGGACAACCAGACCGCTCTCCGTCTCAAGCGGCGGCTGGCCGAGGAGTTCCGCGAGCAACTCACCGTGGGCGTCCCGACCAACGAGGACGAGGCGGGGCTTCGGCGCCTGGCCGCGCAGATCAAGGCCAGGAAGGTGGTCGTGAAGCTCTTCCTGCGGCATCCTCTTCACGCGAAACTCTATCTGCTCTTCCGCCCTGATCCCATCAACCCCATTGTGGGATACCTTGGCAGCAGCAACCTGACCCTCCCTGGCCTGGTCAGCCAAGGCGAGCTGAACGTCGACGTCCTGGATGCGGATGCCTGCCAGAAGTTGGCCAAGTGGTTCGAGGACCGGTGGAACGACCGCTGGTGCATCGATATCTCTGACGAACTCGCCGCGATCATCGACGAGAGCTGGGCCCGCGAGACGCCGATTCCGCCGTATCACATCTACGTCAAGATGGCCTACCACCTGTCTCAAGAGGCCCGGGCTGGACTCTCGGAGTTTCGGATCCCCGCGGACTTCGGGAATCGGCTGTTCGAGTACCAGAAGGCGGCGGTTCAGATCGCCGCTCACCATCTGAACAAGCGGGGCGGCGTCCTCATCGGCGATGTCGTGGGCCTCGGCAAGACGCTGATGGCCACGGCCGTGGCGCGCATCTTCGAGGACGATCACTTCCTTGAGACGCTCATCATCTGCCCGAAGAACCTCGTGGGCATGTGGGAGGACTACCGCATCCGGTACCGTCTGCGCGCGAAGGTGCTCTCCATTTCGCGGGTCATCAATGCACTCCCAGACCTGCGCCGCTTCCGGCTCATCATCATCGATGAGAGCCACAACCTGCGGAACCGCGAAGGCAAGCGCTACCGGGCCATCCAAGAGTACATCCGCGAGAACGAGAGCCGATGCATCCTGCTGTCGGCCACGCCCTACAACAAGACGTACCTCGATCTGTCGAACCAGCTTCGCCTGTTCGTGCCCGACGACCAGGACGTGGGGATTCGCCCGGAACGCTACCTGCGCGACATCGGTGAGACGGAGTTCGTCCGGCGCCACCAAGCCTCGCTCCGATCCCTGGCGGCCTTCGAGCACAGCGACTATCCGGACGATTGGCGCGAACTCATGCGGCTCTACCTTGTGCGCCGAACGCGAACGTTCATCCAGGAGAACTACGCCGAGACGGATCCCGAGAGCGGCCGCAAGTTCCTCACATTCGAGGATGGCACGCGCTCATATTTCCCCAACCGGGTACCACGCACGGTCATGTTCGAGATCGACGACCGCGATCCTGAGGACCAGTACGCGCGTCTCTACTCTCCCGGCGTGGTGCACACGATTGAGGACCTACGGCTGCCGAGATACGGTCTGGGCAACTACCTCGCCCCGACGCCGCACGAGCCACCAACGACCAACGAGGTGAAAGCGATAGACGACCTGTCGCGCGCGGGCAAACGGCTCAAGGGCTTCTGCCGAACGAATCTGTTCAAGCGGCTGGAAAGCAGCGGTCACGCCTTCCTCCAGTCCGTTGAGCGCCACATCCTGCGAAACTACGTTTTCCTGCACGCCCTTGAGACCGGCCAGCACCTCCCGATCGGCCCCCAGGACGCGCGTCTTCTTGACGACCGGTACTGCGACGAGGACGTCTCCATGCGGGACGTCTTCGAGGAAGACGAAGAGGTTGCCCAGGGCGAGGAACCTGCGGCCTCGTTCCGCGGCGAATCTCAGTTCGAGGAGCGTGCCGCCGCGGTCTACCAGGAGTATGTGACGACTCACACGCACCGGTTCAGGTGGCTCCGCGCGAATCTTTTCATCGAGGACCTGGCGACCGACCTTCGGAAGGACGCGTTGGCCCTGCTTCGAATTCTGCAAGAGCACGGTGATTGGCGTCCGGAAAGGGACACGAAGCTCCGAGCCCTTCAGCAACTCCTGACGGCGAAGCACGCCCGCGACAAGGTCATCGTCTTCACGCAGTTCGCTGACACCGTGCGCTACCTGGCGGAGCAACTCAAGAAACGCGGGCTGGACCGGCTGGAAGGCGTCACCGGGGATTCACCCGACCCGACCCGGCTCGCCTGGCGCTTCAGCCCCGAGAGCAACGAGAAGCGCGAATCGATCCGGCCGGAAGACGAACTCCGCGTCCTCGTGGCCACGGACGTACTCAGCGAGGGCCAGAACCTTCAGGACTGCTTCATCGTGGTCAACTATGACTTGCCCTGGGCGATCATCAGGCTTATCCAGCGTGCCGGCCGCGTGGACAGAATTGGCCAGCGAGCGGAAGGCATCCTGTGTTACTCGTTCCTGCCGGCTGATGGCGTTGAACGGATCATCCACCTCCGAGGGCGCGTGCGGACCAGACTGACGGAGAACGCCGAGGTCGTTGGCACGGACGAGACGTTCTTCGAAGATGACCGGAACGATCAAGCCATCCTGGACCTGTATCACGAGAAGGCCGGCATCCTGGACGATGATCCGGATACGGAGGTGGACCTCGCCTCTTACGCCTATCAGATCTGGAAGAACGCCATCACGCGCGATCCGAATCTCGAAAAGGAAATCGCGCGTTTGCCATCGGTTGTCTATTCCACAAAGCCGCACGAGCCCACAGACGCCGAGCCGGAGGGTGCGCTGGTTTACGCCCGAACAGCGGAAGGAACGGATGCACTTGCCTGGATCAACCGGAATGGCGAGAGCGTGACCGAGTCGCAGTTCACCATCCTCAAGGCCTCCGCATGCGAGCCGGACACCCAAGCCCTGCCGCGGCAGCAGGACCACCACGCTCTCGTGAAGAAGGCCGTCGAACTCGTCGTGGAGGAGGAGAAGTCAGTCGGTGGTGCACTTGGCCGGCCATCCGGTGCCCGGTTCCGCACGTATGAACGGCTCAAGCGGTTCGCGGACTCGGGCGAGGTGAGAGGGACGCTCTTCGACACCCCGGAACTCCGCAAGGCCATCGACGATATCTACCGGTCTCCCCTGCGTTCGGTCGCGACCGATGCATTGAATCGGCAACTCCGCAGCGGCATCTCCGACGAAGCGCTGGCCGAACTCGTTCTCACTTTGCGTGAGGAAGGTCGGCTGTGCCACGTTGAGGACCAGGCAGAGCGGCCAGAGGAGCCCCGCATCATCTGCTCCCTCGGCCTGGCCAGAGGTGGCGGAGGTGGGTAGCCAAATGCCGGTAGACTTCGCCCGAGCGCGTGAACTGCTTCGGAACTTCGACCTTGAGCCCCTCTTCGTCGAGGAACTCGGCTGGGACCGATGCTCGCAGGCGGTCCACGTGATGGTGGGCGAGGAGGAGTTCGATCTCAACGCCTTCGCAGAGAAACGAGGCATGGTCGCCCTGGCGTGCGAAGTGCCGGCCGGCGGTCAAGTGCCAGAGTACGCCACGCGGCGGAAGATCGAGCGGCAGGTCGCCAAGGCCCATCACGAGCATCTCATCGTCTATGCGGACCGGGACAACCAGACCCAGATATGGCAGTGGGCGAAGCGCGAGATCGGCAAACCCACCGCCTGCCGGGAGCACCCCTATCACGGCGCTCAACCGGGAACATCGCTCATCGAGAAACTCCAAGCCATCGCCTTCCTTCTCGACGAGGAGGAAGGACTCAGCATCGTTGACGTGACCAGCCGTGTCCGGGCCGCCTTCAACGTGGAGCGCGTGACCAAGCGGTTCTACGACCGGTTCAAGGATGAGCACGGCCGATTTCTGGGCTTCATACGCGGCATCCCGGATGAGCACCTGCAACGCTGGTATGCATCGGTGATGCTCAACCGCCTCATGTTCATCTACTTCATCCAGAAGCGTGGCTTCCTCGACGAGAACTCCGACTACTTGGCCGACCGCCTGCAGGCGAGCCGGGCGCGTGGCCGAGACCTGTTCTACAAGGACTTCCTCTGCCCGCTGTTCTTCGAGGGATTCGCAAGACGGCCGGACGACCCCAGTGCCGAGACCAACGCGCTTCTCGGTCAGGTACCGTACCTGAACGGCGGCATCTTCACCCGTCACCAGGTCGAGCAACTGCACGGCGAGACCATCCGAATCCCTGACAAGGCGTTCAAGCGGCTGTTTGGCTTCTTCGACGAGTACCAGTGGCACCTCGACGAACGCCCGCTCCGAAACGACAACGAGATCAACCCCGATGTCCTCGGGTACATCTTCGAGAAGTACATCAACCAGAAGCAGATGGGCGCCTACTACACCAAAGAGGACATCACCGGCTACATCAGCCGCAACACGATCATTCCGCGCATCATGGACATGACACGCGACCGGTGCCGGATCGCGTTCGAGGGTGAGCAGTCAGTCTGGCGCCTGCTCCGAGACGATCCCGACCGCTACATCTACCCGGCCGTGCGTCACGGGACTGACCTCGACCTACCGGCGGAGATCGAGGCGGGCGTCCACGACGTGTCTCAGCGAGGATCGTGGAATGAACCGGCACCAGAGACACACGCGCTCCCCACGGAGATCTGGCGCGAGGTCGTGGCGAGGCGCCGCCACTACCAGGAGGTCCGGGACAAACTCGCCGAGGGCGACGTACAGTCGATAGACGATCTGGTCACCCTGAACCTCGACATCTGCCAGTTCGCCCAGGACGTGGTCGAGAACTGCGAGGGCCCCGACCTGCTGCGAGCGTTCTGGCGGGCGATCCAGGAAGTCACGGTCCTGGACCCGGCATGTGGGTCGGGTGCGTTCCTGTTCGCGGCGCTCAACATCCTGGAACCCCTTTACGAGGCCTGCCTCGGCCGGATGGAGGCGTTCGTCTGCGACCTCGATCGCTTGGGCGAACCCCACCACCCCCAGCAGTTCAAGGACTTTCGCGAGGCCCTCGCCCGCGTCGTCCAGCATCCGAACGCCGACTACTTCGTCTTCAAGTCGATCATCGTGAACAACCTGTACGGCGTGGACATTATGGAGGAAGCCGTCGAGATCTGCAAACTGCGGCTCTTCCTGAAACTCGTGGCCCAGATTCAGCGGGTGGAGGAGATCGAACCGCTCCCGGACATCGACTTCAACATCCGGGCGGGCAACAGCCTGGTCGGCTATGCCACGTACGAGCAGGTGCAGCGCGCCGTCGAGAGCACCTTTGACTTCGACAACGCCGCGGAGCGCATCGAGCGACGGGCCCAGGAAGCGGCGGAACTGTTTTCTCTCTTCCGCCAACAGCAGACGGAACTTGGCGGCGAAGTGACACCTGAAGACAAGGAAGCCCTTCGAGGCCGACTTGACAAACTGGAAAACGAATTGAACCGCCACCTGTCGAGCGAGTACGGCGTCGATGCCGACGCCGGCGCGGAGTTCGAGCGCTGGCTTGCCACGCACAAGCCTTTCCACTGGTTTGTTGAGTTTTATGACATCGGGGCGTCAGGCGGATTTGACGTCATCATCGGGAACCCCCCGTACCTCGAACTCGGACAGATTTCATATGCACCGCGCGGCTTCGCCACCGATAAGGCGCGGACCGTGCACGGCATGTTTGTTGAACGTGGCATTCATCTACTTGGCCCCGCCGGTTGCGCCAGCATGATCGTTCCACTGTCGATAGTCTCAACTCAGCGAATGAAACTGGTTCAGGACACCTTGGAGGCGGATGGGCGTGCCGTGTGGTACGCGAACTATTCTTGGCGCCCCGGAAAACTCTTCGATACGGTCAATCGTGCTCTCACGATATTCGTCGTGACGCCGTCGGAAGACGCGCGTACCTATTCCACATGCTACCAGAAGTGGACTTCGTCCAGCCGTAGTCTTCTGATGTCGAGGTTGCGCTACGCACGCGTCCCTCGGGAAAGGCGGGCGTGGTGGGTTCCCAAGGTCGGGTGTGCCTCCGAGATCGGGCTGCTTGAGAAATGTGTGGGTTTTGGAAAGGCGCTTGGCTACTTCATTGTGAGGCAGGGGCCCACGATCTATTACCGCACCACAGGTGGACTGTACTGGAAGGTGTTTACAGACTTCCCGCCAGCCTTCAGGGTGAACGGCCGGGCGGGGCACTCGACGCGCGAAACGACCTTTTCTGTCCCCGACGACGCGATGGTCCATCCGGTCATAGCGATCTTGAGCAGTGACCTGTTCTGGTGGTGGTATACAGTTACGTCGAATGGCCGAGACCTGAACCCGAGCGACCTTCAGGGCTTTCCGGTGCCAGAGGCGGCGTTGACCGACAAGAAGCTGTCTGCCCTCGGAAGACGCTATCTCGAAGACCTGTCTCGTAACAGTTTCATGCTGACGCGCAGGCAGAAACAGACGGGAAAGACAGAGACGCAGTGTTTCAAAGTACAGGCGTCGAAGCCGTTGATTGACGAAATCGACAGGGCGCTTGCTCCACACTATGGCTTCACGGAGGAGGAACTGGACTTCATCACGAACTACGACATCAAGTACCGCATGGGCCAGAACTCGTGAGCATAAACGCCATCGGCGGCAATGCCGGCACCTGCTGGTGAACGCCGTGGTCTCATGAGTGGGGCGGCGAACGGTCCGTGGGGCCGATGCCTGGGGCGGCGGGGCTGAGACAGGCGGACCTTGACCTTCGGCGCAAGCGCCGGGCCTTCTCAGGTGGCAAGGGTGGGAAGTCCCATCTTGGGGGAGCGACCGGCGGCAATACAAGCGGGGACTGATCGGCCCGCATTCGGCGTCTCTGCTGGTTGCACCGGCCAATGGCGAACGCTGCAAGTGGAGGAGGATTCCAATGCCTCTACCAGAGGTCGTAGTCTTCGAGCCACTCGCTCTCGACAATCTTGGCCTCAAGGTTCTCGGCGCGCTTTGCCCACGAACGAAGGGCTTCAAGTCGCCCGAGGAGCTCGCACAGGAGCTTGGCGCGAACGAGGACGAGGTCGGGAACCGGCTGACGTACATGCTCTCGACCCATTTGGTCCGGACGCCGAAGAGCGGAGAAGACGCCGGCGACAAGTACGATAGGTCTTGGCGAGGAGAAGTGGTACTGCACCGACAACGCGAGGAGATGGCCCGTGAGCGCGATGACCGTGAACTGCGCCTCGCAGCGTTCAAGAGCGCCAAGCACCAAGCCAATCTGGCCATCCGCATCTCCGTTGTCTCTGCTCTGGTCGCGCTGGTCATGCTCATCGTGACTCTCGTTCGCGGGTGACGGCACGGGGTGTGGGCGGCCGCAGCTCCCCGCCGGAGAGATTCCGACGCTAGGGGATCACGTGCGTGGTTGAACCGCCGCCTATTGTTGAGATGACTGTCGAACACTGGGCCTACCCCACACAACTGGCGGAGCGCCCCGGGGTTGGCGCTCCTGACACCCTCTGGGCTCTGGGTAACGCAAGCATCCTTCGCCATCCGATGCTCGCGCTGTTCTGCTCGGTTCGCTGCCCCGGCAACATCATCCTGAAGACCTACGATCTCGTCTGCGCCCTCCGGAATGCTCAGGCCCTCGTCATCGGCGGCTTCCACTCGCCGATGGAGAAGGAGTGCCTCAGACTTCTGCTGCGGGGCGAACAGCCGGTCATCGTGTGCCCCGCACGGGGCATTCAGCGCATGCGCGTGCCGGCGGCCTGGCGCGGCCCCATCGAGGAAGGACGGCTCCTCGTCCTCTCCCCCTTCGAAGAGAAGCGCCGCCGGCCGACCGTCGCCCTGTCGGAGAAGCGCAACCGATTTGTCGCGGCCTTGGCTGACCAGGTCTTCATCCCGTACGCCTCACCGCGCGGCAAGACCGAGCGCCTGGCCCGTGAGATTCTTGGCTGGGGCAGACCGGTCTTGACGTTCCAGGGGGACAGGAACGACAATCTGGTCCAACTGGGCGCCATCCCTCTCGGTCTGGAGCAGATCCTTGACCGACTGACGGAGCGCCAGCACGGCTGACACGAAGAGGGGCACACAAGGGGAAGAAGAAACGATGAACGCGCTCGCCTCTGGCGCCCGCCGCCTACCCACTCACCACATCACTGTCCGCGTCCCCTGGCACGACGCCGGCTGGGAAGGCACCGTCTGCGACCGGCCGCAGGAGAACACGAGTTGCCTCATCCTGCGGCGCATCGGCGAAAACAGGAAGGATGAAAACGAGGTCCGCTGCGCCGCCAAGCGGTTCGACGAACTCAACTCCGATGATCTGCCGCCGTGCGTGAGCGAGCATGCGCAGTTCATGGCCCCCTTCGAGTTGCGCCGCACAATCGACCATCCCTACGTGGAATTCTACCCAGAGACGCACGGTCACTTTGCGCCCACGCCTTTCGTTCACCCGCCTTATTCGGCCGCGTGCATCCCTTTCCGGTGGATGCTGAGGGAATGTGTCGAAGGGAACGGGAAGAATGGCGAAATCGGACTCGCAGAGCGGCTGCAACTCGACTGGGTCCCTGATCGCGAACCCGAAATCCACAACCAGAGCGGGAAGGAGGTAAGGACGGACTGGGTGCAGGAGCGCGAAAACCAACTCGTGCTGCTCGACACCTTTTTCGGCGCGCTGCGGCCCGAGGAGTCGCTCTGCTTCTTCTACGCCAAGCGCACGCCGCTCTCGGAGCAGTCGCGGCGCGTGATCATCGGCGTGGGGCGTGTGCTGTCAGTCGGCGTCGCGACCGAGTACAAGTATGCCACGAAGAAGCCGCCACTGCGTTGCGTGCTTTGGGAGCGAAACGTAGGGCACTCGATCCGACCGGGCTTCGACGACGGCTTTCTGTTCCCGTACAAGGAAGCGCTCGCGCTGGCAGACCGGGAGGGGGTCGATCCCGAAGAGTTTGTCGCCTTCGCCCCGGATGAGCACTTCGACGCCTTCTCTTACGGCTCGGAGCTCCTGACCCATGACGGTGCGGTGGCGTCGCTCATCGCCTGTGCCGGAGCGCTGCACCGCATCCGAGGGCGGATCGAGGGGCCGTGGGACAAGGCCCTTGCGTGGATCGACACGCAGCTCAACCGGCTCTGGCAGGCACGCGGCGCGTTCCCCGGCCTGGGCTCGGCGCTCTCGGCCTTCGGCTACGAGTGGGGCTTCCAGCACGGGAGCCTGCTCGCCTACGAGATCGAGCTGCTGCGCGAGCGCGAGGGCGGCGGCAGCCCCTGGGCGCTAGCGGACGCCGTGATGGAGGATCCGGCGAAGCTGGGCGGCCCCACCGCCAAGCTGCTCTTTGCGAGTTTGCGGCGCGGGTGGAAGCGGATGTCGGCCGAGCGGCGCGCGCTGCTGGAGCTTCTGAGCCGCTGCGCCATCTCCGAGGACCAGGCGCTTCGCGTCTACGACCCGACGGAGCGGGCCGACGCGGGTATCGACGAGACTGACGACCAGTTCCTTGCCAACCCCTACCTGCTCTTCGAGCGTGATCGGCGCGCCGTCGATCCCATTGCCTTTGGTGCCGTTGACCGTGGGCTCTTCCCAGACGAGTCGGTGCGCAGGGAGTTCCCGGTGCCGCTGCCGAGCCAAGTGGAGGACCCGGCCGACCCGCGGCGCGTCCGCGCCTTGGTCGTGGATCTGCTGGAGGAGGCCGCGCTCCAGGGGCATACACTCCTGCCGCGGAGCTGGGTCATCCGCAGAGCTCGGGAGCGGGCGCTGCAGCCGCCGTGCCCGCTCGGCGAGAACGTGCTCGACGCCACGGAGGAGAGCTTCGGAACCGTCATCGAGCGGGCGGCCACACGGGCGGGGGAACCTGCGTATCAGGTGGCTCGGCTCGCGGAGTGCCGGGCGATCATCCGCCGCGAGGCTATGGGCCGGAAGAAGGGAAGGCCACATGCCGCGGATTACGATTGGCGCGCGCTCGTGGACCGGGGCCTGGACCAGCCCCTCCCAAGGGATGCAGTGGAGCGGGAGCTCGAAGAGCGCGCTCGACGGGAGAAGGCCAAGGCGCTCGAACAGATCTACCGCTCTCGGCTGTCGGTGCTGGTCGGGGCTGCGGGAACGGGCAAGACGACACTGCTTCGGATGCTGTGCGCACTGGAGGAGGTGGCGGCGCGGGGCCTCCTGCTCCTCGCGCCCACGGGCAAGGCGCGCGTGCGCCTCGAGGAACAGACGGGGCTGCGCGGCTCGGGGCTCACGCTCGCCCAGTTCCTGAACCGCTTTCAGCGCTACAACGGCGACACCGGTGCCTACTTCCCGAACCGCAAGGCGGCCCGGTGTGGCGACTACCGCACAGTGATCGTGGACGAATCCTCGATGCTGACCGAGGAGCAGCTCGCGGCGTTGATTGACTCGCTCACGAACGTGGAACGGTTAGTGCTGGTGGGTGACCCGCACCAACTGCCACCCATCGGTGCGGGACGTCCGTTCGTGGACATTGTGAACGAGCTGACCCCGGAGAACATTGAGACCGCGTTCCCGCGCTGCGGGCCGTGCTACGCCGAGCTCACGATCCCGCGTCGCCAGCAGGGCGAGGCACGCGAGGACATGCTGCTTTCCTCGCACTTCAGCGGGCGGCCGCTCGATCCCGGGGCAGACACGGTGTGGGATGCATTGGCTGAAGGAGACACCGGTCGGCTGGGGATCATCCAGTGGGACCACCCACAAGATCTTCACGAGAAGATCGTGGAGGAGCTGGTGCGGGCGCTGAAGCTCGAGGGACCGGAAGACGAGCTGGGCTTCGAGGAGTCGCTGGGCGGCGAGCGTTACGGTGACATTCCGTGGGCCTTCTTCTGGAGCAGGTTCGGCGAGAAGCCAGGGGCGGCCGCCAAGGCCGAGACGTGGCAGATGCTGTCACCCGTCAGGGCTGGGCTCGTCGGCGTCGACGCCCTGAATCGCATGATCCAGGATCGCTTCCGCCGGAAGGTCCGGGAGCTCGCCCAAACGAAAGGCTGGCGACGCAAGGTGCCGCCGCCCGTGGGCCGCCAGGCCCTCCTCTACGGCGACAAGGTGATAAACGTCATCAACCAACGACGCCGGGATGTGTGGCCAAGTCCCGACGGCGAGGCCTACATCGCGAACGGCGACATCGGGGTTGTGGTCGGCCAGTACAAGACAAAGAAGCTCAGAGGACTGCCGTGGAAGCTTGAGGTGGAGTTTGCCGGCCAGCTCGGTCACAAGTACGGCTTCTACCGTGGCGAGTTCGGTGACGAAGGAAGCAACCCTTTGGAGCTTGCCTACTGCCTCACCGTGCACAAGACCCAGGGCAGTGAGTTCGGCCTGACCTTCGTCGTCTTGACGAACCCCTGCTGGCTCCTTTCGCGTGAGCTACTGTATACGGCCCTCACGCGCCATCAGGATCGCTTGGTCATCCTCCACCAGGGTCCCTTGGCAGCATACCGGCGGTATTCCGGGGACGAGTACTCCGAGATTGCGCGGCGCGTGACCAATCTCTTCAGCGACCCCTTGCCACGGGAAGTCACAATCGGAGCCCAGTCGCGCTTCCTGGAGGACTGGCTCATTCATCGCACCGAGCGAGGGGGCCTCGTGCGCTCGAAATCCGAGCTGGTCATCGCCAACATGCTCCATGCCCGTAGGATCGAGTACGCCTACGAACAGCCGCTCGTGTTGCCGGGTGGCCGCGTCCGTTACCCGGACTTCACCATAGCCGACCACGCTCGCGGCGTGACCTTCTACTGGGAGCATCTCGGCTTGCTCGACGACCCGAGATACCGGGCCCGCTGGGAGAAAAAGCGGGCGGAGTACATAGAGGCGGGCATTTCCCCCTGGCAGGATGGCGAAGGAGAGGCTGGAACGCTGATCGAAACCCGAGACGAGCCGGGCGGCGCCCTCGACACCAGAAGGATAGCCCGTTTGATAGAGACTTGCGTTTGCTGAACGGTCTGCGGGCAGAATGAACCTGCTTGCCGGGCGCTACGACTTGCCCGGTCGTCCGACGATCTCACCGAATCGCGTCTCCTGGTCTGCGCGGTCCTGCAGCTGGACAATCGGCCGGAGCGCCCGCTCGGCGATCGCCGCATGTGATATGTGGCTGCACGGAAGCGGGGTTACGGGCCTTCCGCTCAGCTGCGGGCGACGAGGATCTCGTCGACGTACTGCCGGGCCTCCTCGTCGAGGTCGGCGAGGCTGCGCAGGCGCAGACTGTCGATGGGGAGACCGGCCTGGAGGGCGAGCATCGCGTCGACAAGGCGCAGGGTTCGCCACCATAAACATCGTCAGCATAAGGCTGGTGGAGTCCACCGGTTCAGACACGGTCCACCTCCTTTCCGACTGGCCGCGCAGTAACCGGCGGCCACTCGGACTTCACCTCAAGCGCCAGCGCGTGAAGCGCCGCGGCAAGCAACGTGACCTGTTCGCGCAGCGTTTCCCGGTCCGGCTGCGGCGCGCCGGTCTCCCACAATTCCAGCGCGGCCACGTAGGCCTTCTTGGCCAGCTCGAACCGTGCGTAGAGCGACCGGGTCCGGTCCATCGTGCGCTCGTCCACATGACCCAGTTCCCACTTGATCCGCACGGTGAGATAGGCCGTCTCGGCCGTCTGCTTGGCGGTGAGCCCCACGATCTTCACCCGCTGGAGCGCCGTCTGGCCGCAGCCGGAAACCGGCACCAGGACCGCCGCCAGCATCACCATCACCACTCGTCTCATCGGCTCCCTCCTCTCACGTCCGGGCGGCCGCTCCTCGACCGCCACGTTCTGCGCCGCTACGGCACGGCGCCGTACTCGATGTCCGGCAGGATCGCGTAGATGACGCCGCCGTAGTTGAACTCGAACCTCGGCCCCTGACCGCCCGCGTTCCGCGTGGTGAAGTTCACCTCACCCCAGGCCCCGTCGCCGCAGCCGTTGGCGCGCCGGCGCTCTTCGACGTGGTCCTCACCAATCCGCCCTTCGGTGGCAAGGAGGGGAAGGAGGCCCGGTCGCGGTTCGCCTTCAAGACCGGGGCGACGCAGATGCTCTTCCGCCAGCATGTAATCGACGCCCTAAACCCCAGCGGGCGGTGCGGCATCGTCATGGACGAAGGCGCACTGTTCAGGATCAACGAGAAGGCGTTCGTCCAGACCAAGCGCAAATTCCTCGACGACTGCGACGTGTTCTGCATCGTGAGCCTGCCGGGCGGCGTGTTCGTGAGCGCCGGGGCGGGCGTCAAGACCAACCTCGTCTTCTTCAGGAAGGCGGGCCGACGGAGCGGATCTGGCACTACGACCTCTCCGACGTGAAGGTCGGCAAGCGCCAGCCCTTCACCATCGACCGGTTCGACGAGTTCTTCCGACTGCTGCCCGACCGGGCCGACAGCGACCGGTCGTGGACGGTGGACATCGCCGAACGGAAGCGCCGGGCGGCCGAGGAATCGGCGCCGATCAAGCGCGAGGCCAACGCCAAGGAGCAGGAAGCGGCGCGCTGGAAGGAAGAACTGGCCAAACTGAAGAAGGCCAAACCGCGCGACCAGGCCAAGATCGACGAGGTCAACGGCCGGATCAAGGACATCCGAAAGGAGGCCCGTGACCTCCTTCGACGCGCCGAGGCCATCGACAACGCCGTTTACGACTTGAAGGCCGTCAACCCCAATGCCGTCGCCGAGGAGGACACGCGCACGCCGGAGGAACTCCTCGACTTGATCGAGGCCAAGGGCCGCGAGATCGACGAGGCCGTGGCTTCGTTGCGCCGCGGGCAGGTGCAGTAGATGAGGCATCCGTATCGTTTGGCACGAGGCAGAAGACTGTGGGCTTCCTGTGCACCGCAATCGTTCTGTTTTTCGGTGTGGCCATAATGGTCATTCTCTGTCATCTATTCTGGCGGCGCGCCACCGGCCGGAGCAGGATCCGCTTCATGCGATGCGCCAACTGTTCCAGAGAGGTTGAGGTCCTCTGGGACATGGTGAACGATGAGCCTGAGACGCCGAAGAAATGCCCGCGATGCGGAGAGCGCTTGTGGAATGCCGTCGAGCAGGCCAGCGAAGACCATGCGCCGACGGCGAAAGGGAATGGTTGATGGCCGGCTTGGTCGATGGCGCGGACCTTTCGAGACTTCCCGGCAAGCGAAGGCGGACGCCAAGTCCACAGGACAACCGGTGATGATCTGTTCGTTCTGCATCGGCTAGCGCCGGTGAAGACGTGACGGTCGCCGTCCCCCGATCCGCGAGCGCCACATCCGCCCCATTACCGCCGTCTTTCCGCCGGCTGTGGGGATCACCACGCACGGGTTGTCGTCGCGCCGGCGCAGGTGGTCGTAGACGGTGCTCCCCGCCGCGTGCGGGTGATCGTCTCGGTGGCGCGTCGTCTCCGCGCGTTGACCCGAACCTGTTGGCCGGGATCGGCACATCCGCCAGATGTAGCCCAACCTGGCGCAGGCAGGGGGACCTCCCGGCCGTAGCCCCGGCTCGGTTCCTGCGCCCGTTGGCTGGCGTGTGTACGCGCCACCACGCACGACGCCGATTGGTGATCCTGTCCGGCCGCCATCTCTGATAGAATTGAACCAATCCTGCATATCGACTTGCGCGTCCCGCTCAGCACAACATGTAGAACGGCTCTCGTCCACACTTGCTCTTGTCCCGGCCCTCTTGCGCCTCGCCAACGCGCTGCCTGTGGCGGCCTTGGGGCGGGAATTTGCTTGACATCGCCCGCGTTGGTATCATCACGGGTTGGTGCGATCAAGGACGCGCGCAACACCCTCTCTCCGGCAGGTGAAGCTGGTGTTCCCACGGACGGGCGATTGGCCGGAAAGGACCGGGCTGTGTGTGGGTACCGCTATGCCACCGACGTTTGCGTCAACTCATGATCGTGGCATCATCCTTGCCGCTGACGTGACCAGTTTGTCCGAACTGAGTGCGCTGCTCCGGGCGGCCTCTCACGTACCGGAAGTCGTGGGAGTAAAGGTGGGATTCTCGCTGGCCCTGCATCATGGACTGGGTCCGGTTGTTCGCGCGGTCCGTAACGTATCTGACCTTCCGGTGATCTACGACCACCAGAAGGCCGGTACGGACATTCCGCAGATGGGCGAGCGCTTTGCTGCGATCTGCCGGAGCGCCAGCGTGTGCGGCGTGATTCTTTTCCCACAGGCAGGACCTGAGACTCTAAAAGGCTTCGTCTCTGCGGCGCTGGACCACGAGGTCATTCCGATCGTTGGGCTAGTAATGACCCACCGGGCGTATCTCCGCTCAGAGGGTGGCTACATCGTGGATGATGCGCCCGATCTCATTTGCCAAGCGGCCCTAGACCTCGGTGTCACGACATTCGTCCTTCCTGGCACCAAACCGGACATCATCCGCCGCTTCGCAAGTGCACCATTGGCGTCGTGCCCTTCAGCTGCGATCATGATGCCAGGAATCGGATCGCAGGGAGGCGCGATCTCGGCGGCCTTTGCGGCTGCTGCGCCCCACCGGCGGTTCGCGATTATTGGCTCCGCTGTCTACCGGGCATCTGACCCGCAGGCAGCGCTTGTAGCGTTCGCCGAGGAGATCAAAGCATGACCGCTTCCACAAGCGACCACATGCTCGCGCTGATGCGAAGGCTCATCGCGTTGGAACTGTGGCGCGTCGGCGCCATCAAGGTGAATGTGCCAGAGCCATTTAGGCTCGTGTCCGGCAACTACAGCCCAATCTACATCAATTGTCGCCAGCTAATTTCGTCGCCCGCGTTCGTTGATCTGTTTGTGGCCGGCGCTAGACTCATCTGCGACCGCCACCACATCGAATTCGACCTCCTTGCCGGTGGCGAGACCGCAGGCATCCCGTTCGCTGCGTTCCTTGCCCGCGCGTTTGGGGCCCCTATGATCTATGTCCGTAAGAGGAGTAAGGAACACGGAACCAGGTCCATCATCGAGGGCGTGTTGCCGCACGACGCCTCCGTCCTCCTTGTCGAGGATCTCATTACAGATGCCGGTAGTAAGCTTGCGTTTGTCCACGCCATTGAAGATGCCGGTGGCCAGGTGGAAAACGTTCTGGTTGCCTTTGACCGCCTGCAGGGAGGAAGGCAAGCACTTGCCGACGTGGGCGTACGGCTGCACTCAACAACGGACATGGACGTTGCGCTGGCCGAGGCAAAGCTCTCTGGCACTCTTGCAGCGGGAGCTATGAACTCCGTCCAGGAGTACTTGTCTTCTCCCGCCTCCTGGCACGCTGCTCGTGGCCTCCCATATGTGCCCTAACGGCGCCCAGCGTCTGCCGTCGCGGTGCCCACTGTTCGGGGGTTAGACAATGAATGTGGACGCGTCTCAGGCTCCGGACGCCAACTACTATGACGAGGCATACCGGGCCATCGCTGCCAGTCTCACTCGCGCTCAACTCGGCCTGCTGATCGGTGCTGGCATGTCGACCGAGAGCACCGTGCCTGCTGGTGACGCATTGGCCCGGCGCATGATGCGCCGCGCGGTGCTTGGAGAGGATCAGGAGGACAACGTAGATCACTGTGCCCTTGACGCGCTCGCGGCTTCATATCCGTTCGAAGCCATCCTGCAGCTGTTAGCAAGCAGGTTGCAGTACCACGACCTTTCTCGGTGGCTGCTCGCGAAAGCCCCGCTCGAGAACGCCCAGCCCGCGGGCGCTCATCTCAAACTCCGCGAGCTCTACGATCTTCAGCCGCACCAATTCCCAAGGACCCTCTTCACGACGAACTTCGACAGCCTCATAGAGAAGGCGTTTAACCGAGACCGCGACCCAGCTAACCCGCTGGCCCGCTGCCTTACGTCCGCCAACATAAGCGATCTGCCTGACGCGAGGGAGAAGAGGCAAGTCGTTGTCTGTCACTTGCACGGTTGCGTCGAGTATTCAGATTCCATTGTCGCCGGGGAGCAGGTCCAGGCGACACTCGAAGGTCCGATCTACGACCTTCTGCGCGCTGCGCTGGCAACCGATATCTTCGTTCTCGTCGGCTATTCGATGCGGGACACCGATCTGCGACGAGTGTTTTTCGACATACAACGGATCGCGAAAACGCGGAGCGGCTTGAAGAAGCGAACGTTTGCGGTTTCGCCAGCCGAGGGTGGCCCGCGTAATGCCCGAAGCGAATGGACGATTGCTCGTGACATCTGGGAGCAACGCCACATCGAGCATATCGCCGCTGGGGCAGGCGATTTCTTCTCCACTCTCTTTGACACGGTTGACAACGTCGTACTAGCACGCATGGGGCGTCAAGTTGCCTCTGCTTTGGGCAAGGACGAGAGAACGCTTCAAAGCATGCTTGAAACCGCAACTGACCCCTTCGGGGTCATTTGCGCGGATGATTTGCTCCTCTACTTGCACTACGCGCTCACACCCTTCGAGGACACGCAGTAATGAACTCCTTGTCTCTTGAGGAAGACAGTCTTTTCTCGTGGCTGGCAGCGCTCCTGGACCGCGAGAGGTTTGACGTTATAGTCACGGTCGAGAGGAAGGCGACTGCAATCCTTCGAGCCCTGTTGGACTTGCTGCCGGAGAGATCTTGTGAGTGGGATTGGGGAAGGGTCCTCTCGTCCGAAGCGATCCCGTATCTTGCTGAGAGACATCTGTCCGGGCAACGAATCCTTGTGTTTAACGAGATGATCCATCGAGGTCAGAGCACGAAGGATGCGTTGGCGGCAATAAGGGAAAACACGCGAGGCGAGGAGAAGGGAATCGAGACCGCGGCGTACGCCGTCCACGAGGAATTCGCACGGCGTGGCTGTTGGCGCACGCAGGACTTCAGAGATGATCCTGCCGCGCAGTCCCCTGACCACGCGGTCAAGCGAGATGTGTCGGCCGCACTCTATGGGGTCATCCGCGAGCGACTGATTCAAAGCCTTCGCAGCAAAGGAGCGCTCCTGCTCGACACGGAGCATCCCGAGAGCACGTTCCGCTTGACGATGCCGGTCCGCCGGTTTCTTGAGGGGTTGAGGCGGCTTGGAGCTCCGGTGGAGTACGAGGACGATGTGTCACGGGGGTTCCCGGGTATCACGATTCGCAACCCCGTTGTTCCGGATCTCGCCAGAGTGCGTGCTTCACTGCCGCCGGGAGCGGACCTCGACGGAACCGGTCCACGGAAAGTCAGACTGGTAAGGCGCGGACCCAGCCAGTTTGCCTTTATCGCCATTTGGTATCCTTCAGTGCCAGCAGACGCAGACATCGCGGCGGAAGGATGGGAAGGTTGTCCTGCCTTCGCGGCCCCGGCGCTCGCCACGTGCCCGCCCAAAAAACGAGTCGAGCTCGCCTTCCACCTTTCCAGTCTGATTGCGGGAATAGAGCTCCTGCGCGGCGTCTGGGCGAGCTTGGCCCCGCTCATCGGTAAGGGCCTCGCCCCTGATTTGCTTCACGGTTCCGTTGGACGCGACTCGCCACTCGGTCACCTGCGCGCCCTCTACCCGCTCCTCGACTTCGGCGAGCTAGAGGCTCTCATGGCCGGAGCGGTTTCGGCACACCATGACCGAGCGTTGTCGGCACGCCTAGCCCGTCAGACGGCTAAGGCGGCTCGGGGCCAAGCAGTGATGACGGACACTGCGGAGGTCGTTGGTGCCGACACGCGCGTCGCTAAGGCCAGAGAGCTGTTGGTGGAGATTGTTCGCAGGCGTTGGCGTTTCAGTGTAGGCGACGACTGGTTTGACGACGATGAGCCGGAGCGATATAGGTCTCGAATCGCCCCGTTCACCTGGGATGAATACTGGCAAGTCGGCGCGGAGCTCCAGATCGCGGAACCCGTACGTTCCATCATTATGGATACGGCAATCGATAGTGCTGTACTGAAGACCACACAGGTAATTCTAGCGCGCAATGGCCGCCGCTTCATTGTGCGCGCGTATCAGCCCGACAGTGAGTTCGCGGAAGAAGCCCTCGAACATATGGCGTTCGGGGCCGAAGAGGTTGTGTTCAATGCCTAGCCCCATAATCCCGCGACGACGCTCCAACGGGAGGGCGCTCTGGTGCGCGCATGCACTCTGGCTGACGGTTTTCGAGGCGTGGCAAACAAAGAATACGCGGCCGGGTCGCAGGTCAGGACCTTGGCCCGGCATCGCTTTCGACAAACTTGCGCATCTCGTGAATGTCATCTGGATGACGCTCGCCCGCAAACGCCTTGTGTCGGTGCCGTCCCTGTACCAAACTGCGATGGGTGTGCATGGGCCTGGCTGCGCGATTCCGACGCGTGAGCGGCGCGACAGGCATATCTTTGCCCTCGACGCCATTTGGCACATTCAAGACGCGCTCAAGGACAATCCTGACGTCTTTCTTTTCGACCTCGCTCGGCGTCACTACGCTGGCAAGAGGCAATACAGCGTACGTGCGGGCAGGGAGAGAACATACCTTCCGGTCCACCTGTCGGATGCTGTTCCATCGGCGTTTCAGGCGAGCGATCATGCGCACGTCAAAGCGCTTTGTGCGTGCGTCTCGAATCTCACCCAGCGAGAAGTGGTGGCGCTTGGTACGCATCAGAACCACTCGGGGACCGTCGAAGCTATCGAATACAATGTCTTCATTCATGTCTTTTGGCGCTTCATGAAGGAGATCGACGAACTGGAGGGGCGAACACCGAGGCGCAAGAGGACGGGGAGGCGCCCTGGCGGCTCTGAGTTCCCCTCGCTGAGGCAGGCCATAGAGGAGGTCAAGAAGAAGGCCGAAAGGAACAGATCTGCCTACACGACTGGGTTGGGCAAGATTGAACACCTCGCCGCTGGAGGCAATAGTGCTGCACGGATTGTGATCGAGAGTTTCGAGGGTCCTGACGCGATCTGGGACGCCAGTGTCACGGCGTGGCGGAAGTACGCGGACGATTTGACAGATCTGGGGGCGTATCTGAAGGCGCTCCGGAACGCGCGCCGTCCGCGCGACGTGCCGGAAGAGGCGGACGAACGGCGGAAAGTAAATGAGCGCCTGCGAACGGAGGAAAGCGAGGCCAGGAGCGCCATCGAGCGTCTTGAGGCCAAGTTCCCCGTTACGCTGCCACGGTACGAGAAGGCGCGTGCAGGCGAATTCGACTGGGCTGGGCTGCGCAAAGCGATTCTCTCCGTCTTCGACGGACTGCCAGGGCAGACTGCGTACCACGATAGGTATCGGCGGCGTGCCGCGGGCTTCCGAGAAACCTGATGAGGGAGGTGCACGCGTGCCAGGCAAGACGACCTACTACTCTCGTATCCAGGAGATGTTGAACTTGGCGGGGGAGAGGGAGTCTCGATCCGCTGAGGACTTGATTGGTCGGATCAAGCGGAGGAGTCCTCCTAACTTCGTCTATCACCGATGGGATCCGGAACGCGAGGAGGATGTACCCGTATGCTCGGAGCGAGCTATACGAAGAGCATTCCGGCTGGCGGCGGAACTGGGCTTGATCAACGGGGAGACGGGTGCTCTTACAGGGGCCGGGAAGGCTGCTGCTGATCCTGCGCGTTACGACTCATTGCTTCGCCGCAGACTGCGTTCACGCCTGCAACAACTGGGCTGTCCCGTGGGGCGACTCGCGGCTGTGTCGGTTGAAATGCTGCGGCGGAGTAAGGTAGTTCTGCCCACCGCTGAGGAGCTACACGCCGAAATGTGTGGGGAGAACGGCCTTGACATCCCGGCGCGAAGATTCAAGACCTTTCTGCGGTTACTTGGGGACAGTGGCGGTCTCCGCTTGAGCAGGCGTCACATCTTCCTGCCACCCCACGAGTAGACCGTCGTCGCATTGCATCGAAATCTCTGGGGTCATAGCCTAAGTCCTCTCACGGCTGTGCCACCTCTTGAGCCCTTATCTGCTCGTAGACGTCCTTGAGCAGGTGCTGGCTCACCGGCTCACGGAACTGGTCCTCGTTCATGAACGTGGCGGTGATCTCCTCGTTCTGGTCCATGCGGTCGATGAACAGGCCCTCCAGCGCCTTGCGGAAGACGTAGCCGAAGTTCTCCATCGTGTTGGCGACGGCGGCCTGGCGGAGACTGCTGTCGGCCATCGAGAAGTGAATTCTCTTCGTTACCGTCAACTTCTGGCGCATGCTGTCTCCGCCTCCTCCCCTTGACTGCCCTCGGCACTGGCACCGATGCCCGTCGGGTGGAAGGTGATCGAGAGGGTCTCATTCGCCCCGTCATACTTGACGCGGCCCACCAGCAGGTGGACCAGCCTGGCCTTGTACGTCGGCGACAGGGAGTCCCACAGAGGGTCGAAGGCCTCCACGACCCCGGCTAACTCGTCCGAGTTGAGCATCCGGCGGCGGACCTTTTCGATCCGCTCGTTGATCCGGTTGACCTCCAACTGCTCGTCCCGCATCTTGCCTTGAAGGTGATCGCACTGGCGGCTGGCCCACTCATCGAAGCCTGCCCGCGGCGCGATCTCTCCCACCTCCCGGCCCAATGAACGAATGCGCATCTCGACCTCGGCCCGCCGGCCCTCCAGCGCGTCGATGTCGGCCTCCAGGTGTGCCTGCGTGGCCGTGAGGCACTCCGCAAGCGCCGCCGGGTCCTTGCCCACGTCCCTGATCTGGTCGATTACGAAGGCCTCCAGTTCCCCCGCCGGCAGCGACGGGAACGGGCACGCGTCCCACCCGTTCTTCTGGGCGTGAGCGCAGACGTAGTAGCGATATCGCCTGTTGCCTTTCGAGGCGAAGTGGTGGCTCATCCGGCAGCCGGAGTGTCCGCAGGTGACGAGACCCTTGAGCAGGGCACCGTGCTTGTTGCGGACGCGCTTTCCGCCGGTATTGCGGTTGCGCCGCATCAGCCCCTGAGCCCGGCCGAACAAGTCCTCGCCGACGATGGCCTCGTGCTCTCCCTCGAACACCTCGCCCTTGTAGCACACCTTGCCGAGGTAGATGACGTTCGTGAGCATCTTCCTGAAGGCCGACTTGCTGAATTCCGCCCCACCGCGCCAGGCACCCTTGACCGTTTGGAACCGCTTCGTCCGCCAGCCTTGCGCCCTAATGGCCTGGAGCGTCGGCAGCGTCGAGCCCTGTTCGATGTACGTCCGAAAGATGGCGCGGACGCGCTCGGCCTCGTCCGGGTTGACCACGAGGCGGCTGCCACGTTGGTCTCTCTCCAGATCGTATCCCAGGACCGGCGGCCCACCCGTCCACTTGCCCTTGCGGCGGGCAGCGGCCATCTTGTCACGGGTCCGCTCGGAGATGATCTCACGCTCGAATTGGGCGAAGGAAAGCAGGATGTTCAGAGTCAACCGGCCCATTGACGTACTGGTGTTGAACTGCTGGGTGACGCTGACCAGCGCGACGTCGTGCTGCTCAAACACCTCCATGATCTTGGCGAAGTCCATGAGACTACGGGAGAGCCGGTCGATCTTGTAGACCACCATGCAGTCCACCCGGCCCTGCTCCACGTCGGCCATCAGGCGCTGGAAGGCCGGCCGGTCTGTGTTCCCGCCGGAGAACCCGCCGTCGTCGTAGCGCTCGGGCAGGCACTGTCAGCCTTCGCCGCGCTGGCTGGCGATGTGCGCCTCGGCCGCCTCCCTCTGCGCGTCGAGGGAGTTGAAGTCCAGGCCGAGGTTCTCGTCGGTGCTCTTCCGGGTGTAGATGGCGCACCGCACACGCTCTCGCTTGGCTTCGGCAGTCATTCGTCTCCCTTACGTGGGTCCTGGATTCCAAAGAACAAGTAGCCGTTCCAGTGGCTGCCTGTGATGGCGTGGGCCACGGCCGACAGGGATCGGTAGAACTCGCCGTCGTAGGCGAACCCGTTGGACAGGACCTCGACCACGCAGGTATGGCCCTTGTACGGGCGGGGGATGCGGGTCCCCGGCATCGGGAGCCGAGGATCATGGTTGGCGCGGAGGTACTTCCGGGCCGGCTGTCTCCGGTGCCCAGGCCGGTCGGGTGCGGGCCTCACCAGGTCGGCTGGCGGGATCACCCGGATGTCGGCGTCCCGGGCCAGTTCCTTGGCCCGGCGTCGGGCCCGCTCGGACAGGCCGCCCTCAGCCAACGACTGCAGCCGCCACGCGCACCGGCGAAACAGCCACTGTCGGTTGCCGCTCCGCGACGCCTCGCCGTACAACTCGGCGTACTTGCCCCGGAGGTCGCCGGCGCTCATGTTCTTCATTGCCGTCAGTTCCCTCGGGATGTCGATCTTGCGCTTACCCATCTCGCCATCCTTTCTCGGCGCGTTAACCGCCCGGTGGACACTGAGCCATCACGCGGCGCACACCTCAAGGGCTTTCTGCGGCCTTCTTGAGAGTTTTTCGCCGGCGCGTGGCATCGCCTGTCCTGACGGGATGGCCAGCGCCAGAGGCATCCTGGCGAGGCCCGTGGCGATGATGTCGATGATCTCGCGCCGGCGCTGGGCCGGCGAGAGGCGGGGCGGGGCAGTTCGGCTCCGTCGGGGCGTGGGCGCGCTCCTTCGCAGATTGGCCGGATGTCTCCCGACCTCTATATCTGCGCCTGGAGCGAATTCGTCACCCTACCCCGCGGAAATCGGGGTGGTCAACCGGGATTCTGTCCGGGGGTCAGAGGAAGGGGCTGGGCTGTCGCGGGCGGCCAGACGCGCAACCGGCGGTCGCGGCCGCACGCCACCCGGAGGCCGCGAAGCACGATGCGAAGTCCAAGGGCTTTCGCCGGGAGACCGACGCGGTGTCTGGCCTTGCTCACAGGAATCCCGTCTGCTTTTCTCACCCGGCGGAGGTCCGAAACGTGGGGCTGGGCATTCAAAACGAACGCGGTTAGGGCCTATCTGTAGACCTCATCGAGACGCCAGATGAGACGCAGCGCGTCCGGCCATCCGGCCTCGGCGAACACGTCCAACAGCGTCAGCAGGTCTCTCAGGGGCTCACCCTCGCGGACCTCGTGCCGGTAGTCGGCCAGGACAGCCTCGGTGAGCTTCACAGTCTCCCGGATAGCCAATGAGTCAAGGTTGTATCCGTAGCGGCTGCTCGACTTGGCGACGCCGGCCGCCATGTGCAGGACACCTCTCGGGTCGTATCTGAGGACACCGTTCAACAACTCCATGAAATGGTGGGCTGTGGGGGCGAAGAGCACTCCGCTCTGCTCATCCAGGGTGAAACTCAGAATCTGCTCAAGCAGTGGCTTGACGGCGAAGTAGAAGGCCCTCCGTTCTTTGTCTGATACGCGTTCCGTGTCCGCGCGCTGTGTCGGGCCAAGACCCGAGGAGAAGAACAGCCGCATCACAACATGATCGAGGACACTGTAAGTTCCCTTCAGTTGGGCTCTATTCAGGTCAGACCATTCCGATTCAGGGATCCTGCGAATCTCAGCGATCCCGCCCACAGCGGCACCGATCGCTTCGCGCAGCCAAGCAACCGCGCGCTCAGCAGCAGTGGAGCTCGACGAGTCCAGCATCTTCCTCGGCGTCACATACGTCAATGCCTCGAAAGCTGCTCTCGAAAGGACGTCGGCTCGTTCAGTGGGCTGCCTCAGCAACTCAGCTACGGCGCGCTTCGCCCAGCCATTGTCGCGAACGAACACTAGCCACAAGAGCAGGCCCAGAAAGGCTTCCACAAACGCCGAATCGCCCGGACCAGCCAATGCGCGGTCGGCGAGAACCCTCAGCGTCTTGACGACTGCTTCTTCGTTCCCCGCGGCCAAACGGCCAAGGGTCCGACAGAGAGCATGAAGGATAGTGTGGTTTGCCTCGTTCCGCGCAAGATGGTCCACCACCCGCCACATCAACTCAGTTGCGCACGGCCTGAGACACCAGAGATTCCGGGTGGAGAGGAAGCGCACAGAAGGCACAGGATCGTTGGCCAGCTTCTCTATGGCGGCCAGGAGCTCCTTGTCCGCCCTGCGGACGACCAGCCAGAACAGGCCTTGAGCGGCCTCGTTGCGGGGCGCCGGAGACCATGACGGAAGGTCATAGTGCGCATCGCGCTCGGGGTCCGGTTCGGGCGATCCGTGATTTGCGCACCGAAGCAGGATCTCCCGACAAAGGAAGAAATCTGGGCTGTCCGGACTGTCGCGCATACGTGCTCGCGCCACTATCTCCGCGCACTGGGCTGTCTTCGTCCACGCCGCCGTGGAGATAGGGAGATCGGCATCGTTCTCGGCTGTACAGGCTTCATGCGCGTCAGAGATCACCGGGAGAATGGCGTCCAGTGCCCCTGGGTCGGGCTGTTCATTCAGCCACGAATCGATGAATGAGTCCAGCTTTCCAAAGAAAGCCATGAGCCGCTGATTCGGCTCGCGCGTCACATCCACTCCCTGCTCTGCGAACCAGTCCTCTTCGGAAAAAGGCTCCCAGGTGAATCTGGTGCTCACAGGAGGTTCATTGGGAGGCGCTGATCGTGTTTTCTGCATCTCTCGGCGACGCGCTCGTGCTTCCTCCGTCTGGAGACGATCTTGAGGTAGCCTCGCCAACAAGCGGTCCTGGAGTTGGGAGGCATATTGCCGCGCTTCCAGCGATTCCTCTGACGGCGGCAGAGCGAGAATCATTGTCTCTATCGCCCCTAAGAGCTCATTCGAGAACTCGGACGCCGCCGCCTCGAGGAACAGTCCGAGTTCGTACCGACATTCAGGTCCCCTGAGCACAGGACGAGCGACGCACAGCTCCGAGACCAGGGAAGCAAAGACGAAGGGGTTTCGGGCCCCTATCCGCAGCAGTCTACGCCAGAAGACGGCTGCCCTGACCTCATCACGGAAGATATCCAGGAGTTGGCCGAGTGTGGCCAGGCCGTCGCTCCGCGACGCGACCTCGGCCACGTATATGAACAGGTGATCTGCAAGCTTGACTGGTTCGTCAGGATGCTCGCTTTCATCCCATATGTAACTGAGATCTGGGAAGTAGACCGCCTCTCCGCCACGGAAGGGGAAGCGCTCTGGAAGATCTTCCAGCGACACGCCAGGCCTCAGATACGGTTGCACGTGACGCCTAATGACGTACTCATTCAACGAGCGAATGCAGGCCTTCGTTGCTGGCGCTGGAGCAGCGCGCACAAAGGCAGGAAAATGCTCGACAAGCATGTACTTGCACATTTCGTAATCTTGCCGCCGGTTGCTCGACATCGGGAGAACGTAGCCTCCCATTGGCGTGGGTTCCTGGCTCTCCTCCTCATGGGCGAACACCGTCTCGTAGACCGCCGCAGCGAACTCAGGGTCAAATGGCCAGATGCTGTCGAGGTGGTGGACCATGCGATACAGGTAGTTTATGGGGAAGTCCGGCTGCTCCGGGAGAGAAAGTATTGGCTCCAGAATCCGTCGTGACTCCTGGGTATCGGAGCAAAAGGTCCGTGCTACCAGCGGAACGGCCCAAAAGGCGCCGAGCCGGTCCAGAGACTCCCCGCTGCCGTGCTCCCGTTGCCTCCACACCCACCCGAGGAGCAGGCGCCCAACATTGCCGCACGCTCCGATCGTCTGATCGTTCCCTGCCGACTCAGCCCGGTCGAGGATTTCAGACGCTATTACGGCCAAGTCCCACGCCCAATCTGGCTCCACGTGCGGCGTGATGCTCTCAAGGAACCGGCACCAAAGGGCGTCCCTCTTCACGTCGAGTGCCCGAAGAGCCTGTAAGACGCGCAACACCCCTTTGGCGCCCCCTGGCCAGCCCTGTCTGAGGGCATCAAGGAGTGGCGAGAGATCATCGACTTGCCTCGATTCGCGGACCGCCACCGTCGGTGGCAGGAGCCGTCCCACAAGGCGGATATTGATGTCTTCCTGGGCCAGAAGGTACCAGAAGCCTCGCCAGAACGTGGCCGGCGATTCATGCCACTGGCGCGTGAAGTAGTAGTCGAGACTTGGACGCAGGAAGAGAGGACGCGAAGGGTCTTCACCGACGAATTCAACCACCCTTTCTGGTTCGTCTTCAATCAGGAGGACGCTCACGGCGTAGTCGAAGAGTATGTTGTGCGAGAAACTAACGCGTTGTTGCGAGGTGCCCACCTCCTCAAGCACCTCGGCGCTCAGAAGATCTCGCCACGCGTCATCAGTAACTGGATCATAGGCCCGGTCCTTACGCACGGAGAGTCCGCGCGCTTGGACCATCGCGTGGCAGACGTCAGAAAGCACCGCGCGCCTCGCTTCGCCCAGAGGCCCGTCTGTTACCCGCTGCTTCCAGAACAGGCTAAGCAGTTCTACCTCTGAGGTCACCGACGTAAGTTCCGGGAGATTCGGGGTCCGATCCAGGAGCTTCCGCAAGAGCCAAAGGTTGAACGGAACGTGCAGGAGTTCGCGGAATTCGGGCGTCGCACCTTCGTAGACGCCCAGCAACCCCGGGACGGATTCGGCGACACTGCGGACCTCCTCGTCGGTGAAGGGCGGGATAACGAAATGGCGGCACACGAACGCCGCAGAATGGAACGGCTCCGGCGCCGCGTTCAGCGTGGACGGAGGGAACAGGTCCGTCAAGTCCTCGGACTTTCGGGCGTCAAACGTCCTGACACTGGCAAGCACATGCCAGGTGTCGCCCATCTGATTCAAGACCCGCCTGATTAGACTGAGGAAGAACTGCCGCTTCTCCTCGGAGCGTGCCGCGTCGAACGCATCAACGATCAGGACCCCACACTGATCTCCACGATCGGCGACCACCGCACGAAGGTGGTCAAGGAGATCCCCCGTGAGCCCGAGCTCCGCAACGAGATCGTGTTGCGTTTGTACTGCCAGTTTGTCGATGGGTAAGTAGAGCAGCGGGATGCGCTGCGACTCAAGGAACGCGTGCAATCGCTTCAGGGCAACGGTCTTGCCGATGCCGGGGGCTCCGACCACGACACCACTGCCATCGAAGCAGAAACGCCGTAGAGCGGACAGCAGAGCGTCGCGCGGTACTTCCATTTCTCTAGCGCTCCAACATCTTTCGCGTCGCTGCATCCAGTCCACCCAGTGGGACAGTCACGTCTAACGAACGCGCCAGATTGAGGATCAGGTCTTCGAAGAGGCGGTGACGGGACGAGGGTCCATCATCCGCGAGGTCCAGCATCTGGTAGAAGACGGGCGCGATCCCCCGGCGCCTCAAATGGTGCGCCATCTTGCCCTTCTCCTCATCAGTCGTATAGCCAATGATGGCGAAATGCACTGGATCGGAACCGAGCCGAAAGTCCTGCTGCACGATGTCGACCATGTCCATGAAGAAATCATCATCCATACTGAAACCCACGAACACGACTGAATGCATCGCCATCAGGGACCAGATGACCTTTCGGTGGATTGTGTCGAGAATGCGGGGGACTGGTTCTGAAGAGGTAGCGGGTCGTCGTTCCCCGTACCTTATCTGGTAGTCGTCCCGCGTGAGAATGATGTTTGTGGGGTTCTCGTGCCACCCGTGCAGGTGCAACACGAAATCATGGCGAGACCCTCGTGACAGGGAGCGAAGGAAATCAAAGACCCGGTAACATCTCTTCTGGCACAGGTCAATGGGTCGGCAGACGTGGTGGACGTCGCGGGAGAAGGCTTCACCTATCGCCCATTCCAGCACGGGGTCGTAGTTGGTGGTCACGATGCCGGCGAAGCCGAGTTGCACGAGTGCGCAGTGAAGTGGCGCGTGGGTTGGAGCCGAATCGCGTGGAGAGAACGTCCGCTCTAACAGGTTGTAGTAATCATCGAGGCGCCGCTCGCGCCTCAGTTGTTGTTTGATGTCCTCGACGAAAGCAGCCCTATCGGTGTTGGGTGACCTCCGCAAGCCGGGTGCAAGCTCGTTTAGCTTAGAGACCAGCTCGTCCCAAGAGGGGTAACCGACAAACCGGCTGCTGCCGGCGCCAACCATCAGAACGGCACGCTTCTCCCTAAGCAGAGAAAGAAGCTCATCGCGCGCTGCCGATTCAGATTGGCCCATGATCGTGCGCTCTATGACCCGAGCAGTGACGGACATACGGTTGTGGCAGAGAATGCGCCCATGGACGACCACCGCACTGCTGCCATGACAAGGGCTTCTTGGCCTGGATTGGGCGCCTCGTCCAATCGCGGGTGACCGGCTCGCGCTGGCGTGGCTCAAGCTCGCTCATAGATCGGTTCCGTCCGTCTGAGGGCGAAGCGGCGGAAGTACTTGTTCGGGGAGCGCTCAACGGCGCGGCGCATGAGCAGGTCCACGGGACGGCCGAACAGGGCATCCAACTGCGGCCAAAGGAGATGAAGTCCAGGCCTACCAAGGCACCGGGCTTGAAGGTCACCAGGATGCCGAGGTCGCTGCCTGCATCGGCATCCCCACGGGCGAGGCTGCCGAAGACCTCCAGCCGAGCCACGTCGTAGCGCTGGCAGACCTCGGCTGGGCGTTCGCGGTTCACGTCCGGGTCTTCCACCCACATGGGTAAGCCTTTGCGCGTCTTCTTACACTCGGTGACCGCGCTATGATGGCTGCTGCTCGGGCGCTGGATAGTCCCCAAGTAGAGTACCATTGGGCGCCTCTTGTGGCAAGGCCTTTCACGCGGGCATGCTTATCTTCGGAGCGTAGAGGGCTCCTCGGCCCTCAGGCCTTCTGGAAGACCCGTGTGGCTCGCGGAGGCTCTCTCCAATCGTGGTTGTTAACCCGGACCCGGTTCGACAGGCGAGAGGGTGAGAGTCCTGGGCCGAGAGGCGGGGGCGGGGCGTGAGGCGGTTCACTGGGGAAGAGCAGGACGGCGACCGGGGCGCGGACGTCTGCCGCAACCTGCTTGGTTTCAGTAGGTTAGACGCGCGATTTCGGCGGGCCTGCGGAGGCAAAGAAAGAGCCGGTATCCCGTGAGATACCGGCTCGCAAGTAGCGGTGGCTCCCCGAGGAGGACTCGAACCTCCAACCTAGCGGTTAACAGCCGCTCGCTCTACCAGTTGAGCTATCGGGGATCGGGTCGGCCCGGCTTGGCCTCGCCGCCGACGATGCTCTCCTCCTGGAGGACGCGCCGGTCCTCAACGGTCCTGCACGGCGCTTCGAGGTGGTTGTACGTCTCGACCAGGAACCCACCGGTGCCACAGGCGGGGTCAAGGACGGTCTCGCCCAGTTTGGGGTCCGTCACCTCGACCATGAACCGCACGACGGGGCGGGGCGTGTAGAACTCGCCGTTCTGTCCGGCGGCGTCCCGCATCTCGCGGAGCATCGTCTCGTAGAAGGCGCTCAGGGGGTGGACCTCGTCGGACGACGTGAAGTGGATGCCATTGACCTTGTTGATCACGTCGCGCAGGAGGTAGCCGTTGATCATGCGGTTGACGACGCCCTGGAAGACGGTGGCGATTACGTCGCGGCGGTCGCCGCCGTCGGCGCCACGCAGGCCCCGCAGGCAGGCGAAGAGGCCCGCGCCCTTGGTCCCGTCCGGCCGGACGGCCTTCTCCTGGTTGACGAAAGCGATCAGTTCGTCGCCGGTGATGCCGTCCTCTTTGGCCGCCCAATCCCGCCAGCTGTACGGCGGCTCGATGGCCGGCTTGAACCGCTCGCCGGCCAGTTCCGCCTTCTGTTCGCGGATCTGCTCCATGTCGTCGAGGAACTTGAGGAACATGACCCAGGTGAGCATCGGCGCCGGGCCAGGTCGGCGCTCAGGCCCTTGTCCTTCCGCATGATGTCGCGGGCCGACTTGATGAGGCTGCCGAGTTGCTGAGCCGTGGTGAGTAGCTGCTTGGTCTTCTTCTTTCGCTTACGGGGCATTCCTGTCTTCCTCGATGATTTGCCGGACGATGGGCAAGGTCCGGTCGATGAGCGTCTTCATCGTGCGGGCGGCGACGGGCGCGATTTCGGCATCAGGCGTCGTCTCATCGTACGGGATTCGGAAGCGTGCCTCGGCCCATCTCTTGCCGTACTTGCCAACCTCGAATGCCAGGTCCATTCCTTCGCGGATCGAGCGTTCCTGCGTCCGCACACGCTCAGCGCATCGCAGGTTCCGCTCCAGGTCCGGCCACTCGAAGTGCAGGGACACATCGAGTCGGGCGTCCGTCTTCCGCCAAAGCCATTCGTAGTGGACGTGTGGGTGCCCGACCCCGACCAGCATGAAGACCCTCGCGCCCTGCCGGAGGACCGGAAGCCTGTGCCAAGGGCATTGAACTCGTCGGCCACGGCTCGCCATAGGGCGGCGTTCCGCCCCCATGGCTTCGACACCTGGCGTTCTCTGACAGCTTTCTGCTCCACCCCGACGACGTAGTTTCGGGTCTGGGGCAGCGGAATGATCGTGCGGGGAACGAGGATCAGGCGGTTCTCCTCGACGACCTTGTATGGCCTGAGTTCGACGCACGTGATGTCCACGCCGAACTTGCGGAGCCACAGGACCGTGCCGGTCAGCTCCTGGTCCAGTTTGGGCAGTTCTTCTTTGTTCAAGAACTCGCAGATCCTGGCGCTCGCCTCCTCCTGTGAGCACTCCCCGGAGTGCGCGAGCTCCGTCACCAAGTGGTCCATCGTCATCGTTTCGCAGAACGCCGCGTACCGGATCGCCTGCTGGTCGGCGAACGTTCTGTCCAGGGCCAGCTTCAGTTCCACCACGACGAGGAGTCCGTTCCTGTCGAGCATGAGAACGTCGAGGCGACGGTTACTCCTGTCGAAACCGCTGTACTCGGTGCTGATCGTGAGCAGTTCCTCGCCCAGGATCTCCGGGTGGTCCCGGACCCATTCTTCGAGGTCCTGTCGCTCGCGAAGGCCGATCTCCGCCAGCGACACGGGGCGAACACGCGTCAGCGCCTTCGTCGCCGGATCAACGAGGTAGATATCGTCCATCGTGGCCTCCTGAATATCCGTGAACCGTCAACCAATCAATGTCCTGATCCGTTCCTCCAAGAAGCCGGCCAATTCCCGCGCATCTTTGGGATCCCAGGATCGCAGAACCTCGATGTACCTCTCGTAGGTGACGAACTTCAGCCGACTCTGAAAGGGAGGGAGAAGGACGTTCCTGCGGAAATCCTCGATCTGCTGTTTGACCTTGTCCGAGGTGGCCTCGGGGCAGATGGCCAGCACCCCGAAGAACCCTTTCCCGTTTCTCTGGGCGTAGGCGGCAGCGAAAAGGAAGTTCCGCATCAACTGATAGTTTGGCCCGTTGAAGGGACAGACGTCGCCTCGCTGCTGCTGCTGGAAGATGTCCGGCTGAAAGAAAGCCTTTCCCAGGGACCAGTACAGCCGAGGAGACCGCGTGCCGTCCCAGTTTTCCAGGCGACACCACGCCTTCGTCTTCTTGCGGCGGTCGGAACCGGGACCGTAGAAGCCTTGGCACGCCGGGGGCCTGCCCTGCTTGCGCGCAACCTGGCTGCACGTTCCGAACCCCTGGTTCGCATCTGTCTTGAACTTCGCCTCGACGGATATGACTTCCTGGTTGGAAACCAGAAGCGCGTCGATGCTTGTGGACTGCCCCCTCCCACACTCGTTGAGTAGGTCCGGTTGCTCTTGTTCGGGGAAGACATGCCACTTCCTGGGTTGTCGTCGCGTGCGCGTCTTGGGAAAGGGCTCGGACAGAAAGTCGGCGACGACACGGTCTCGACGCCTGAGATGCCGAAGCGTGCCGAAAGCACTCAGGCAGAAGACTTGGGACGAGTGCTCCTTGTCCGCATCCTTGTGCCATGGGAAGTCGGGGCCGGCTTCGTCGGCAAGAAGTGCTTCCGGATGTAGAGTCGGGTTCCTGAGAATGCGTTCCAGCTTCGCTTTGGTCAATCGCCGCTTCATTCGCGCTGCTCCCCCTTGTGGCGGCATTGGCCACCAGAACGATGGTCTACTCCTCAGCCGGTGCCAGGAAGTGCACCTTGACCAGCGGCAAGAGCGCTTTGCCCTGCTCCCTGATCTCGTCGTAGTGCTGCTGCCAGAGCGTGATCAACCGGTCCAGGTCCATTGTCTCGATGTGCTTCGTTGAGACCTGGATCTCCCGCAAGGCTTCCGAGGAGAACCCACCCGAGGAGACGATCAGGCCGATGTCGTCGGCCTTTCGCAGGACCCCCTCCAGCTCTCGCACCTCCTTGACAGTGACCTTGTTGTCACGACGGTGCTTCACCTGGGCGCGGATTCGGGGTGAGGTGGTGCCGAGAGGGTCGCTATAGGCGGCGATGTCGATGCCGCCATCCGGTCCGGGTGGCGCCACGAAGCGCACGTGATAGCCCATGCCGCGCAGGAGTTCGGCCACGAGTTTCTGGAAGTCGTACGGTCCAAGGGAGAAGACGTGGGCCTCGATTCCCTCTCCGGCATGCTCCACCGCCTGATCGTAGGAGATCTGGCGCACGATCTCTTCGGCGTTCTCCTCGTCTTCCTCCTCGCTCGAATCCGACTTCTTCCTCGGGTGAGCACGTCGCCAGGCTCGGTACTTGGCTTGAGCGGAGCGGATGAAGTCGCCCGCGGGCGCCTCCAACGCTGCCTTTCCCTGATCCGTAAGGCTCCACCTTCCGCCCGATTTCGTGAGGTATCCGGCCTTCACGCAGTCTATCGAGTAGAAGTGAACAATCGTGTGCCAACGGATGTAGCCAGAGACCTCAAGCGTTGCCTTCTCGTGGTCCGTGAGGCTCAGTTTCGGTTCCGCCAGTTCCAGAAGGACTCTCAGTCTCGTTGGCTCCTCGAGGTCGCGCAGTTCGACGAGAACGGCTTTCACTATCTGGCCGATGCGCTCGATAGGCATCTTCGCCATGGTGGCCCTCCTAAGCGGCGTACAGCAGCGCCTGCAACTCCGTCACGGCCTTACGGAGCCGGTCGGCACCGCCGAACATGTCGATGATCTCGATAACGTCACCGTGCCGACTGATCGGCGGCACCTCCAGCACGTCGGGGATCTTGAACTGCGCGTCGCCGTGTTCGGCGTACTTCTCCAGCAGTTCGCCGAGGATCTCCCGAGCCCCTGGACCGTACTCGTCGAAGAAGTCTGTCTTCTCCTTGCGGAGCCGCTCCGCCTGCTCGTCGTCCTCGATGGCCTGCTTCTGTCGGTAGCGCCGCCAGAGCTCCTCTGGCTCCGGGAATCGGTCGATCTCCCGCTCGGTGCCGGTCGTGAAGTCGAATTCGATGATGCCGGTGCCGTTGGTGGCGTAGCAGAAGGTGAGACCCAGGATCTGCGCGCAGTCCTTCGCTTGCTGGAGGCCGTCACCGGCGTTCTTGTACGCCGCCTTCGCCTCCACGACGGCGGTCTTGAAGTCCGGTCGCTAGTAGGGGAGGTAGTCCGCCCGCTTCTGCTTCCGCCTGCGGACCTTCTTGCCAGCGGCCACGATGCACCCGTCCGTGAACGTGCGCTGCTCACGGATCTGGTCATCCGTCCAGCCGGCGGCGTACAGCTTGGGCAGGACGTACGTCCGGCAGGTATCCGCTTCCGTCATCGGCACGGCCCGCACCCCATTCCCCGCCTGTCGGGGCCAGTGCGCGTCACAACCATCTGAGCGGCGGCCAAGAGACGCCATTATGCCTAATCGGGGGAGGGTCCGTCAAGCCCCGTCGGCCATCGCTGCCGCTCGGAAACCTGTGTCGTGAGGTCGGACAGGCCCAGGCCGGCCCCAGGAGGACTCGTTTCAGGGCCGTGGGCGCCCCTCACAACCACGCGAGCGCCCCCGCATGGCCGCCAAGCACGTACGTGCCCCCTCGCGTGCGTCAGGGCGTCTTCTGGTGGGCTCCACGAACAACGGACATCGCACCTCGCCCCCACCAGCCAAAACACGATGCCGGCACCCCGTTGCGACACCATCAAGAGAGGGTCGGGCGGCCGTTTGCCGCCGAAGCGAAGTCATCCAGAAGCGATTGCGGAACTGGCGGGTTCAGCCTCAGAAAACCCCACGTGGAGGCGAGGGGTAACTCTGCAGCGGGACCCATCGCGACCCCGGGGGCGTGGCTCAAACGTCAGCCGCTGTGGGTCCCATTGGACCGCGTCGGCCGGCGTCACACGGATAGCCTCCGTGCGTGCAAGTCGCCGCGATACGACGGGGCGCGGACCGGTGGCACTCGATCCCGTACCTGGAGCACACCTCGGCGGGTTCGCACGCCGCAGCATGCTCTGGGAGCATTGCTCAGACGCTCAACGGCCGAAGCAGGGAAGCAGGGAAGGAGGGTACTCGTCGGCGCCTGCGTCAGGCTTCGCACGCACGGTCGAGACGGCGCCGGGCCTCGGCCTCGGCAGTCGACATATCAAGCAGCCGCTTGATGCTGAGGCAGATGCCCTTGCGCGTCCGCACCGTCTCACTGTCGCCCTTCACGGCCCGACGATCGCTCTCGAATCATGTCACGCCGCTACGGGTCCACCGCTGGCAACGCCTTCGGGGGGCCCCCGACCTCAGTTGGATAGGTTCGCTCAGGTGCCGATGGCGGGGCAAGAAGGGCCGAACAATCCTCAAGACACCGTGCATGTGATGCTGAGGTCGGCCAGCCCGAAAGCCGAGCAGCCCCCCCCGCGGGGGGGGCCACACAAGAGGCGGGGGGCTGGTCCGTGTTCGTCCAGGGGCCAGCCAAGCGCTTTCCTGGGGATTCTGGCAGCCGGCCCTATTTCGCCTCGGCCGCCTCGACCATCGCCAGGATACCGGCCCGGATCGCTTCCGGGAGCCGTGACCAAGCGTCGATCAGCCGCCTCAGGTCGGGGTCGTCGATGGTCGTTTCGGCGTCCAGCTTGCAGGCCAGCTTGCAGGCGTGCTTGCAGGAATGGGGTTCGTTCTGTGGCACAGCGGAGGTACCGTCTGTCACTTCACCGGACCGCGAAGCCGGCAAATCCGTGCCGCCATCACCAGTCTGCAAGTCATTGGAAGACAGGGACTTAGGCGCTTCCTGGCACCGTGATTCGTCGTGTGTCATAGGTGTTGGCGGAGAGGGCGGGATTCGAACCCGCGGAAGAGGCGTATACCCCTTCAACGGTTTAGCAAACCGTCGCTTTCGACCACTCAGCCACCTCTCCGCCGGGTATCGAGGAGGACTGTCTCGGTCGTGGGGAATCTACTCCCCCGGCGGGTGCGAGTCAAGTCCGTTTCGCGGGGGGGGAGGGGGCCGTGCGCCTCGAACGCCTTCGTCCGGTGCAGGGGGAACTCGTCTCCGCACGGTGCCGACACGCTGTCCCCGCCGCCCCTCGGCCGTGTCTTCGACCCTGAGGCTCAGACCCGAAGGGTGCTCGGGGCCGAACGGCAGGCGGCGGGGCTTGGGTTCCCTGTACCACGGCCGGTCTTGCCCGGCCGTGCGGTCCCCGCCGCAGGCGGCAGGGCTTGGGTACGGGGGCGTCTCCAGGCGGTCCCGGCGTTTCGAGGGCAAGTGGATTTTCACGGGAACCCGCGGCCGGGCGGGGCGTCTATTGAAGCAGTACGAGAGCGAAACGCGCCGCCGGCCGGGGCCGGCCGGGCATGGTCTGTCACGAGGGAGAAGGCGAATGGTGGGCAGGCGAATCGCGCTGTGTGGGGTGTGTCTGGCGGTGCTGATGGTGCCGGTAGTGGTCGGGGCGGCCGATCCGGACCCCGCGACGATCCTCAAGAGGGCGGACACGCTCTTCGAGGAGAAGAACTACAAGGAGGCGGCGGCGGCCTATCAGCGGCTGCTGGCAAAGGCGCCGAAACACGCGAAATGGCGCCACGCCAGCGAGCGGGTCATCATCTGCAGACTGCGGCTGCAACTGTTCGACCCGGCCATCGAGGCGGCGCAGGCCTACATCAAGCGCTGCAAGGCGACGCCCTACGAGGCGCGAGCGGAACGCCTGGCCGGCAACCTCTACATGATGATACCCCACTGGGGCACGCGAGCGGGCGGCACATTCCATCGGGCCCAGTGGAAACAGGGCATCCGGGTCCGGTCGTATCAGTACGACAAGCGGCACGCCGTCGCACACCTCGAGCGCGCGCGCGATCTGTACGCCCACTACGATACGACGAAAGACGCCCTCGCCGTCCTGCCCGAGAAGGAGCGGGCGAACTGGCACAATGAACGCGTCGAGTGCCTCTTCGACTTGGCGGGCGTCTGCGCGCGGTTCGGCATCTACGAGAACTCGTACCAGTTCTGGCACGCCTTCTGGGGCGAGCGGGACGAATTCCTGGCCGAGACGGCCGGCGAAAAGGACTTCAGCGAGTACCACAGTTACTGGCAACAGCGCCGCAAGCGCCCCATCGGTCTGCGCGTCGGCCCGGACGGCAAGCCCATCTTCCCCACCGCGCCGAAGGCGTACGCCGCGACCCTCTCGGTTGACCAGAAGATCCTCTCCCTGCTGAAGGAAGCGCGCGACCTCGACACGACGGAGAACCGGCAGTACGTGGGCCTGAGTTGGTACCGCCAGGCGATGCTCGCCCGGTCGCGCTTCGGGATGGATCGCCTCAACTCGTACGCGGGGATGTACTACTGGGGCGGCACGTATCCGCTTAAAGAGGCGTTGGAGGCGTACAACCCGTGGGAGTTGAAGGACGGCGAGGCGATCGTGCTGGTCGGTGGGCAGATCCGCAAGGTCACGCTGCCGAGGCAGTGGAACGTCCTGGGGCTCCTGCGGCTGGTCGTCGGCGACTACGCCACCAGCGGCGTGGCGGACGAGGCGCAGTACGCCGTCGGCCTCTACCACCAGAGCCGGCAGCAGTACCTCACGGCGCTCGCGCAGTACGGCGTTCTCAAGAGGCAATTCGCAAAGAGCAAGCGGATTAAGGCAGCCAACGAGCAGATCAAGCGCATCAGACAGCCGCAGGTCCGCATCAGCCAGACGGGCGTCCAACTGCCCGGCGAGCCGGCCAAACTCCAGGTCAGTTACCGCAACACCTCGAAGGTCTGGTTCGTCGCCCGCCAGATCGACCACGTCGGTTTCATGAATCACATCCGCAACCAGAAGATCGACAAGTACAAGGGGCTCAAGGGCTTCGGCAGCCTGAGTTACTGGCACAACTACTTCGTGCAGCCCTATCACCCCAGGAACTGGCTCCAGGGCCTCGCGGCGAAGTACGTCGGCCGGGAGGTCGCGCGGTGGTCGGACGAGGTCAAGAACGACGGCACCCATCGCTACGCGCAGGCGATGCTGCAGACGCCGCTCAAGGGGCGGGGCGGCTATCTCGTCTATGCGTATCTCAAGGAGCCGCCGATCGCCCACAGCGACAAGGCGGGAACGGCCCTCTTGAAGATCGGCGACAGCCGAGCCGTGTTCGTCCTCACCGACCTGGCGCTCGTCGAGAAGAAGGTCAAGCAGGGCAACCTCTACTTCATCGCCGACGCAACGACCGGCGCGCCCGTCCCGGAGGCGAAGGTGGACGTCGTCCGCGTCTGGAGCGTCTGGGACCGCACGAAGCGCAAGAGCACCTACTACAAGGAGATGCACCACCTCGTCACGGACAAGGAGGGGATGGCGCTCCTGGCGTATCCGAAGAAGGACCGCGGCAGCCTGCACGTCCTCGTGGATGCCGGCGCGCAGCGGCTCGCGTGGAGCGGGATGAGTTACTGGGACGTTTACTCACCCTCACGGATGCGCGAGGGGCTCTTCGCCTACTGCATCACCGACCGGCCGGTGTACCGCCCGCTGCAGACGGTCAAGTACAAGGTCTGGCTCCGGCAGATGCAGAACGGCATCCTGCAGAACGTGCCGGGGCGGAACGTGTCGCTGACGATCTACGACCCGCGTGGGAACAAGGTCGCCGCCGCCTCGAAGCACGCCGACCAGTACGGCGGGATCGACGGCGCGTTCACGCTCGGCGCCGAGCCGCCGCTGGGCGTCTATCGCATCACCATCCACGGCCGCACCTACGCCGGCGGGCAGAACTTCCGCGTCGAGGAGTACAAGAAGCCCGAGTTCGAGGTCACCGTCGAGCCGGGCAAGACCCACACGAAGTTGGGCGATACGGTGACCGCCGTCATCAAGGCCACCTACTACTTCGGCGGCCCGGTCACCGAGGCGAGCGTCAAGTACAAGGTCTTCCGCGAGGAGTACACGCATCGGTACTACTTCCCGGGCGAGTGGGACTGGTTGTACGGCCAGGGCTACGGCTGGGGCTGGTATTCGCATCCGTGGTTCCCGTGGTGGGGTCGGGTGAAGTGCTGCTGGGCGCCGCCGCCGTGGTGGTGGCGCTGGTATGGCGGGAGCGCGCCGAACCCGGTGCGTGAACTCGTCCAGCAGGGCGAGACCCACATCGGGAAGGACGGCACCGTCAAGGTCGAGATCGACACGAAGGCCGCGCTGCGCGACCACCCCGATCGCGACCACCGCTACGTCATTGAGGCGGAGGTGCGCGACGCCAGCCGGCGCGTCATCACCGGCTCCGGCGCCGTCAAGGTCACGCGACAGGCCTACTACGCCTTCATCCAGTCGGACCGCGGCTACGCCCGGCCGGGCGAGGAGATGGTCATCCGCGTCCGCTGCCTCACCCCCGACAACAAGCCCGTCCGGACCGAGGGCCTCGTCACCGTCTCGGAGGTGGTCTTCGGTGGGCCGGACAACGCCCGCATCGACGAGACGGAACTGAAGCGCTGGAAGGCGGCGACCGACGAGCGCGGCCTCCTCGAGTTCCGCCTCCGCCACGAGAAGAGCGGGCAACTCAAGATCACCTTCGAGGCGCCCGACGCCTGGGGCGGCGTGGTCACCGGCTACGGCCTCGTCTGGGTGTGCGGCCGCGACTTCGACGGCCGGCTCTACCGCTTCAACAACCTCGAACTCATCACCGACAAGCGGACCTACAAGCCCGGCGAAGTCGCCCACGTCATGATCAACGCCAAACACGACAACGCCTACGTCCTCTTCGGCGACGACGTGGACGACAACCATCTCCTCTCGTATCGGCTGCTGCACCTGCCGACGCGCCACACGGTCGTGGACGTGCCCATCAAGCGGCAGCATCAGCCGAACTTCTTCGTCGAGGCGACCACCGTGGCGGCCACGCGCGTCCACCAGCAGTCCAAGCGCATCTGCGTCCCGCCGGCCGAGGGGATCGTCAAGGTCTCCGTCACGACCGACAAGGCCGAGTACAAGCCCGGCGAGAAGGCCACCGTGACCGTCACCGCGAAGACGCTGAAGGGCGAACCGGCCAGGGACGCCCAGGTGGTCCTGAGCGCCTTCGACAAGTCCGTCCTCTACATCCAGAGCGAGTACACGCCGCCGATTGCGAAGTTCTTCCACGGCAACGTGCGGCATCACTACGCGCAGATGAGGACGAACCTCGCGGATCAGTTCAGCGCCTGGGGCTACGTCCAACGGCCGTTCCAGCAGTTGCATCCGTACCCGGCGTCGTGGTGGGGTATCTGGGGGGCTGCCGTCGGCGACTGGCGGACCGTCGGCGACGAGGAACTGAAGGGCTGGTCGTACGGCTGGGACAAGGACGGCGCGCTGCGGAAATCCGGCAAGCGGTTGGGGTTGGAGCAGAATGCGTCGTACGCCATGGCCGACGGGGCAGTTGCGGCAGCCGCGCTCCCGGGTGCGGCGCCGATGGAGAGGGGCCGGGCGCGGCGGTCGCTTGCCGATAAGAAGCAGGGCGGCGCGCCCGGCACCGGGCCCGACTTCGTCGAGGCCGAGGTCCGCCAGAAGTTCGCCGATACCGCCCTCTGGCTCACCACCCTTACCACCGGTCCCGACGGCACGGCGAAGGCCTCCTTCCAGATGCCCGAGAACCTCACCACCTGGAAGGTCAACGCCTTCGGCATGACGAAGGCGACCAAGGTCGGCCAGGCCGACACGTTGGCTATCACCACGAAGAACCTCCTCGTCCGGCTCCAGGCGCCGCGGTTCTTCATGGAGTACGACGAGGTTGTCATCAGCGCCAACGTCCACAACTATCTGAAGACCGAGAAGACCGCGCGGGTGAGCCTCGACGTGCCGGCCGACCTGCTCAAGATGATCGGCACGACGGCGGCCACCGTCGATGTGAAGGTCGCCGCCGGCGGCGAGACGCGCGTCGATTGGCGCGTCAAGGTCCTGAAGGAGGGCACCGCGAAACTCACCGTCAAGGCCCTCACCGACGAGGAATCCGACGCGATGGCGATGGTCTTCCCCGTCCTCGTCCACGGCATCACCAAGCAGGTGGCCACCACCGGCTCGATGCGGCCGGACGAACAGAAGAAGACCGTCACGGTGGAACTGAACGTCCCCGAAAAGCGCCGGCCCGAACTGACCCGCCTCGAGGTCCAGTACGCGCCGAGCCTCGTGGGCGCGATGATGGATGCCCTGCCCTACGTCATCCACTACCCGTACGGCTGCACCGAGCAGACGATGAGCCGATTCGTCTCGTGCGTCCTCACGCTCAAGACCCTTCAGAACATGGGCATCAACCTCGACGACGTCCGCAAGATCCGCGGGCGTATGCAGGAGATCCGACGCATCGAGAAGGGCGAGAACCTGTCCATCTACTGGAACCACCCGATCTTCGATTCCGGCGAACTCGACAAGATGGTCAAGCGGGGCCTCGCGCGCATCCGCAACATGCAGCACGGTGACGGCGGCTGGGGCTGGTGGACCAGCGGCCAGTCGAGCGGCTACATGACCAGTTACGTCCTCTGGGCGCTTGTGACCGCCTCGCAGTGCGATGTCGCGGTGGACCAGCAAATGATCAACCGCGGGATGAACTTCCTCAAGCGCTGGGAGGAGGGGCGGATGCGCGACAAGCACTGGTCCGTCCACGCCTCACACGCCTACGTCGCCTACGTCCTCTCGCTCAGCAAGAAGAGAGCGGTCATCAAACCGGCCAAGGGCGACAAACGGCCCGGCGATCTCATCGAACGCCTCTACACCGACCGCGACAAACTCGGCCTCTACGGCAAGGCGCTCCTGGCCATGGCGCAGGCCAACCTCGACGACACCGAACGCGCGCGCATCGTCCTGCGCAACATCATGCAGTACAAGGAGGAGAACAAGGAGACCGAGGTCGCCTGGTTCCGGACGCCGCGCGGCGGCTGGTGGTACTGGTGGAACTCCGACATCGAGACCAACGCGATGGTGCTCCGGGCCATCGTCCGGCTCGAGCCGAAGAGCGACGTGGCGCCGAAACTCGTCAAGTGGCTCCTCAACAACCGCCGCAACGGCTACTACTGGCGCTCCACGCGCGATACCACGATGTGCCTCGCCGCCATGAGCGACTTCGTCGTCAAGTCCGGTGAGGGCAAACCCGACTACACCCTCACCTTGAACTTCGACAACGGCGCCGTGGTGAAGACCGTCAAGATCAACAAGGACAACTTCTTCACCTTCGACAACCGGTTCATCCTTCAGGGCGTTGCGCTCTCCGGCGGCAAGCACACCTTGAAGATCACCAAGGACGGCCCCGGCGCGCTCTACTTCAACACCTACCTCCGCTACTTCAGCAAGGAGGAACACATCACCGCCGCCGGGCACGAACTGAAGGTTGACCGGACGTACTTCAAACTCGTCCAGATTCCCTACGAGGTCGAAGTCGAGGGATCGGACGGCCAGAAACTCATCGAGAAGCGGCTCCGCTACAAGCGCGTGCCCGTCAACGACGGCGATACGCTCAAGAGCGGCGACGTCATCCAGGTGGAACTCCGCGTCAAGAGCGACAACGACTACACGTATCTGTGCTTCGAGGACATGAAGCCCGCCGGCTGCGAGCCCACCCAGGTCACCAGCGGCGCCAAGGGCCAGGAGGGCTTCACCTCCTACATGGAACTCCGCGACGAGAAGGTGGTCTTCTTCGTCCGGAGCCTCGGCCAGGGCGCGCACCTGCTCCGCTATCGCCTCCGCGCCGAGGTCCCCGGCATCTTCCACGCCCTGCCGTCGGTCCTTTACGGCATGTACGTCCCCGAACTCCGCGCCAACAGCGACGAGCACGTCATCAAGATCGTGGATTGACGGCCGACCGCATCAACGCGAGGGGCGGGTCATCGACCCGCCCCTCGTGCATGGGCTCAGTCCCGTTGGCCGCCGAGTTCATCTCGGCGCGTTCCGGACCGACTCAGCCGCCGCGTTTGCCGCCGCCCGCCCGCTACACCAAAATGATGCGGGAAGCCTCCCTACTTGTCAAAAAACATCGAAACTACTGAATAGCAGGATCAGTCCGCCCAACACGAAGAACAATCCGATGCCAACCGCAACATACAGACTGATTCGCTTGCATGGCGTATCAAGACCCGTGCCCACCTCTTTCCTTTTCACATGGAGGGCCTCGAAGACAGCAAGGAACACGCCGATTCCCATGAGGGCAATCGCAACCGGCCTTATGAAGGACATTCTGATCCTCCCTCACCACGAACTCGACTCGCGGCGCAAGTCAGTCGCCCCGCCGGGGCTCCACGGGGGAGTCGGAACGCCCCGGTTCCCACGGGCTCGCGCCCGTGGCTATCTCCAGACGCCCCGACGGGGCTCAGACAAAAAAGGCCCTTCTCCCGAAAGTGTACCGGGACACGGCCGATCACGGCGTGGACAACGGAACGACCGTGCCACGGCACGGGGATTTGTCGCTTTGGCGCCACCGGCAGGGATAAAACAGGCGA